>JACCSN010000260.1 GCA_013812985.1 Hyphomicrobiales bacterium
CCAGGAAGCCGTGCCGGTTGCCGCCGTAATCGACGAAGGCGGCCTGCAGGGACGGTTCGACCCGGGTGACCTTGGCTAGGTAGATATTGCCCCTGAGCTGCTGGCGATCAGCCGCCTCGAAATCGAACTCCTCAACCCGGTTGCCGCGCAGGATGACCACCCGGGTCTCCTCCGGGTGGGTCGCATCGATAAGCATCTTGTTTGACATGGATTAAAAGCTCCGGACCCGCGCGCAGAACGCCGCGCACTGAAGCGGGTCCCATATTGTTGAAACGGGAGAATTCCGCCGCATGCTGGTTCCGCGGGACGGCAGGATTGCAGTCGCGAAGCAACGGGCCGTGGGCCTGGCTTTCACGGTCTGGGGCAATCCTGCGGCGCCGGAAGTTCATCGGCAGACCTCTCGGGCAAGCGGGACAATAAAATCCCATGATCGAAGCCGTTGCGTTTTTGGAGCAGCGGCCCGTCTTCGACCCGGGCACGTTCCGGCAGATCAGGGCTGGCGAATGGGTCGCGTCACGTCCGAGCCGGGGGGACGGCCAAGGAGGAATCCGTCAAGTCCTTATTATGAACGACCGGCAATGATTGCAAGAGACGTGACGTGGGTTTTCTTGGGACGGTAAAGCCAGTGCCTTGTCTCCGCCTCACAGACAGGCGATGGACGCGGACGAGGAATCCCGCCCCATGCTTCGCAAGCTGCTAATCCTGACCCTAGCCGTTCTTTCCGGCCCGGCCGCCGCCAACACCGTTTCCGACATGCGGGTGGTGGGTGACGCCGAGCGGACCCGCTTCGTGGTGGACCTGCAAAAGAACCCGGATTTCGGCCTCTTGCGGCTGGCCAGTCCCTATCGGCTCGTCATCGACATGCCAAAGGTGGAGTTCCGGGAACTCGCCAAGGCGAGCGAGGGGAGGGGCCTGATCAGCGAGTTTCGCTACGGGCTGATCGCGCCGGGCAAGGCGCGAATCGTGCTCGACCTTTCAGGCCCGGTGGAGATCGTGAACACATTCGTCCTCGATCCGGTCGAATCGGAGCCGAGCCGCCTGGTGATCGACATGATCCCGACCACCGCGTCGGCGTTCGAGGTCGCTGCCGCGCAGGACCGGCCGGATCGGTCCACGACCGCCTCGATCGCGCCCACCGCGGTCGATCCCTCCGGGCCCCCGGTCGTCGTCATCGATCCCGGCCATGGCGGGATCGATTCCGGCGCGATCGGCGCGGATGGGCTCCTGGAGAAGGACGTGACGCTGCAGTTCGCGGTGGAGCTGGCGCGTCAGCTCAAGCTCCGCGCCAAGCTGCAGCCGGTTCTGACCCGCAGCGGCGACGATTTTCTCTCGCTTGGCGAACGGGTGGAGGTCGCCCAGCGCCACCATGCCGCCTTCTTCGTCTCCGTGCATGCCGACAGCGTCGCTGAGGATTACGTGCGCGGGGCGACCGTCTACACCCTGTCGGACGACGCCTCCGACGCCCTCGCCGCCGCCATGGCGGAGCGGGAGAATCGCTCCGACGTGCTGGCCGGCCTTGCGCTGGACGATCAGCCCGACGATGTGGCGGATATCCTCTTCGACCTGACCAGGCGGGAGACCAAGAACCTTGCCATCCGCTTCGCCAGGGCGCTTGTCGATGACCTGGACGGGGCCATTCCGCTGAACGCCAATCCCTGGCGGCGGGCCGCTTTCCGCGTGTTGAAGGCCCCGGACGTGCCATCGGTTCTGCTGGAGCTTGGCTATCTGTCGAACAAGGAGGACGAGTCGTTGTTTCGCGCCGAGGGTTGGCCGGCTTCGCACGCCACGAAAATCGCGGTGGCTATCGAGGAATTCTTCGGCGAGAGCGTGACGGCGGGTCAGTGACAGGCGGACATTGCCAGCCGTTGCAGAATCACAACAACGACCCACCATTTGCGCCTCTGTGATTTGACGGATCGCGCCGACCGGGCCATGCCCTAGTTTGATCATAAAACTGACCGATGGCCACGGCACGTTCGGATTGCCTGATTTGAGACAAGGCGCTTCTCACGCATGCTGTTGAGAATTTTCGGCTACATATTCGGGATTGGGGCCTTCATGCTGCTGTGTCTCGCCGTGGCCGCGGGCGTTCTCCTGCAGATGTTCAATTCCGATCTGCCGGATTACGACCGATTGGCCAAATACGAGCCGCCGGTGATGACGCGCATTCACGCCGCCAACGGCGAGCTGGTGGCCGAGCATGCGAAGGAACGGCGGCTTTACCTGCCCATCCAGGCTGTGCCGGACCTGATCAAGGCCGCCTTCCTTTCGGCCGAGGACAAGAACTTCTACGAGCACAGCGGGGTGGATGTCGTCGGGGTGGCGAGAGCCGTAGCCGTCAACATCAAGAACCGCGGGTCGGGCAAGCGCCCGGTCGGCGCGTCCACGATCACCCAGCAGGTGGCCAAGAACTTCCTGCTCACCAACGAGCTGTCCTACGAACGCAAGATCAAGGAGGCGCTCCTCGCGCTGCGCATTGAGCAGGCTTATTCGAAGGACAAGATTTTCGAGCTTTATCTCAACGAGATCTATCTCGGGCTCGGCTCGTACGGCGTCGCGGCCGCAGCGCTCAATTATTTCGACAAGCCGGTCAATCAGCTGACAATCGCCGAGGCGGCCTATCTGGCCGCCTTGCCCAAGGCGCCGGAAAACTACAACCCGTTTCGCGCCAAGGACCGCGCGGTCGAGCGGCGCAACTGGGTCGTCGATCGCATGGTCGAGAACGGCTATATCCGCGTCGCCGACGGCGATGCCGCCAAGGCAAGCCCGCTCGACGTGACCGTCCGTCCCGTTGGCAATTACCTTTTCGCCTCCGAGTTCTTCGCTGAGGAGGTGCGGCGCAACCTGGTTGAGATGTTCGGCGCCGACAAGCTTTACGAGGGCGGGCTTTCGGTGCGCACGACGCTCGATCCGGCGCTGCAGTCCGCGGCGCGCGAGAAGCTCCACGCCGGGTTGATCAAGTTCGACCAGGCGCGCGGCTTCCGTGGCCCGGTGACGAAAATCGATACCGCCGGCGATTGGGGCCCGGCGCTGGGCAAGGTCGAGGCGCTTGCCGACGTCCCGGAGTGGCGGCTGGCCGTGGTGCTCGACGCGAGCGGTGACGAGGTGGTGGTCGGCCTCCAGCCGGCCCGGCTGGCGTCCGGCGAGCTGGCCGCGGACCGCGACACTGGGGCGATCCCGATCGAGGAGATGAAATGGGCGGAGCCCGGGCTGAAGGACGTGTCTTCGGTGCTCATGCGCGGCGACGTGGTCTATGTCCAGGAGGTCGCCGAGGCGCCGGGCGAGTGGAAGCTGCGCCAGCCGCCCGAAATCCAGGGCTCGCTCGTCGCAATGGACCCCTATACGGGCCGCGTACTGGCCATGGTGGGAGGCTTCTCCTACGCCGAGACCGAGTTCAACCGCGCCACGCAGGCCTGGCGGCAGCCGGGATCGTCGTTCAAGCCCTTCGTCTATGCGGCGGCGCTCGATAACGGCTACACGCCGTCCTCCGTCGTTCTGGACGCGCCGGTGGAGATCCGCGCCGGCGACGAGATCTGGCGACCGGAAAATTATGGCGGCAAGTTCTACGGCCCGTCGACGCTCCGGACGGGCATCGAGAAGTCGCGCAACGTCATGACGGTCCGCCTGGCGCAGGACATGGGCATGCCGCTCATCGTCGAATATTCCAAGCGCTTCGGCATCTACGACGAGCTGGGCGCCTACCTGCCGATGTCGCTCGGCGCCGGCGAGACCACGGTGATGCGCATGGTCACCGCCTATGCGACCATCGCCAATGGCGGGCGCAAGATCAACGCAACCCTCATCGACCGCATCCAGGATCGCTTCGGGCGCACGATCTACCAGCACGACCAGCGCGAATGCGTCGGTTGCGAGGCGGCCGAGTGGACCGGCCAGGCGGAACCGGAGCTGGTCGACAACCGCGAGCAGGTGCTTGACCCGATGACCGCCTACCAGATCACCTCCATGATGGAGGGGGTCGTCAAGCGCGGCACGGCAACCGTGATCCAGGAGGTCGGCAAGCCGATCGCCGGCAAGACCGGCACGACGAACGACGAGAAGGACGCCTGGTTCGTCGGTTTCTCGCCTGACCTGGTCGTTGGCGTTTTCCTCGGCTACGACCAGCCGCGCGCCATGGGCAAGGGTCAGACGGGCGGCGTGCTCGCCGCGCCGATCTTCGCCGAGTTCATGAAGGTCGCGCTGAAGGATGCTCCGCCGAAGGAATTCCAGGTGCCGCCCGGCATCGAGCTCATTCCGATCGACCGGCGCACCGGGCTGCAGGCGCAGGGCAGCGGCGATGGCGTGATCCTGGAGGCCTTCAAGCCAGGCACGGCGCCGCCCTCGACCTATTCCATCATCGGCTACCAGGACCAGATGGGCGTCCCCCAGACGATCTCGCCGGAAGCCGATCGGGCGGTTGCCACGGGAACGGGCGGCCTCTACTGAGAAGCATCAAATTCAGTCGGGGGCGCGGATGTCCGATCCGCGCCCTTTGTCATTGGGAGTTGCGGGATGCGGGCCGAGATCCAGGTGCTTGTCGACGAGATCCGCGGCGCTGTCGCCCTGATCCGGAGGCATCTTTGACTGGGATGTCGCGGAGCGGCGCCTCGCCGAGCTGAATGCCCGGGTCGAGGATCCGACCCTCTGGAACAGCCCTGATGACGCCCAAAGCGTCATGCGGGAGCGTCAGCGCCTCGACAGCGCGATCGCCGCGGTGCGCGAGACGGAGCGGGATCTTGACGACAATATCGGGTTGATCGAGCTCGGCGAGGCGGAAGGCGATCAATCGGTGGTCGCTGACGCGGAAGCCGCCCTCGCCGGTTTGGCCCGCGAGGCGGCGCGGCGCCAAGTGGAGACGCTCCTGTCCGGCGAAGCGGATTCTAACGACGCCTATCTGGAAATCCATGCCGGCGCGGGCGGCACCGAGAGCCAGGATTGGGCGCAGATGCTGTTCCGCATGTATGCGCGGTGGGCGGAGCGCCAGGGCTTCAAGGTCGAGACGCTGGAGTTCCATGACGGCGAGGAGGCGGGCATCAAATCCGCCACCGTCCAGATCACCGGCGCCAACGCCTATGGCTGGCTGAAGACGGAATCGGGCGTGCACCGCCTGGTTCGCATCTCGCCCTTCGACAGCAATGCCCGCCGGCACACGAGCTTCGCCAGCGTGTGGGTCTATCCGGTCGTCGACGATTCCATCCAGATCGACATCAACGAGAGCGATGTCCGCATCGATACGTTCCGGTCGTCAGGGGCGGGCGGCCAGCACGTCAACACGACCGATTCGGCGGTGCGGCTGACGCATATCCCGACCGGCATCGCCGTCGCCTGCCAGAACGAGCGCTCGCAGCACAAGAACCGCGCCACGGCCTGGGACATGCTGCGCGCACGCCTTTACGAAGAGGAGCTGAAGAAGCGCGAAGAGGCCGCGATGGCCACCGAGGCCTCCAAGACCGAGATCGGCTGGGGGCACCAGATCCGCTCTTACGTGCTGCAGCCCTATCAGCTGGTGAAGGATATGCGGACAGGCATGGAGCACACGACGCCCTCGGAGGTCCTCGACGGCGATCTCGACGGCTTCATGGAAGCCTCTCTGGCGCAGCGCATCACGGGCGGAGCTGACGGAGCGGCGGCGGCGGGCTGAACGGGCGCGGGCTCGCCTATAGCGCTTGACCAGCTTCAAGATACGGCGTCGGGTCGATCGCCTGTCCGTCCCGCCGCGTCTCGTAATGGAGATGCGGCCCGGTTGAGCGTCCGGTCGAGCCGACGCGGCCGATCACTTCGCCCGCTTTGATTTCCGCTCCCTGCTCGACGAGGACCGCGGAAAGATGAGCGTAGCGCGTGCTGACGCCGCCGGCGTGGCGGATTTCCACCATGTTGCCGTAGCCGCCGCTCGGGCCGGCCGAGACGACCGTGCCGGGCGCGGTGGCGCGGACGCTTGTCCCCGTGGCCGCGACGAAATCCAGCCCTGAATGCAGCGCCGCGCTTCGCAGGAACGGATCCGTCCGGTAGCCGAATCGGCTTGAGATGGCCGTGCCCCCGACGGGGGCGCGGAGCGGCATCGCAGCGGCGGCGCGATGCAGCGCGGCGATGTCGTCCAGCGTGCGGTTCAAGATCGCCGTCCGCTCGACGAAGTGCAATGCGCCGGCTGGGATGAATGGGCCGCCCTGAGGCCCCTCCGGCTCAACCGTGGCGATGTTAACGCCGATTGGCGCGAGAGCGGCCGAAAGCTTGGCGGCTTCGCCCTCGGTCTGATTGCGCAAAGTATCGAGGGCGACCGCCTGCTGCCGCGCTGCGTTCTCCAGCGAGGATCCGACGCTCAAGAGGAGCGGCTGCAGGTCGCCTCGGAGCTCAAGAGGGCCTTGCGCGTCGGAGGTTCGCATAAGCGTGGCGCGGATCGCATCGTTTGTTGGCGTTGCGCCCGGAGCATAGCCGAGCGCCGGGTCGAGCAGCCGAGATTTGCTGTGCAGCGCCACAGCGGGCCGGGGGCGCGGCGCGCGGGCCTCTTCTGTCGAGGCAACCTCGATGCCAATGCCGCGGGCCTTCTCAGCAAGGTCGTCGAGCGCATCCTGGCGGCCCTCGATCTCCGCCTGGCGCCGCAGGAGCGTCGCGACCTGCTCCTCGACGCCCTGGGCAGCGACGACGTACCGGCTGGTGACGCGGTCGATCTCGGACCTGAGCGCCGCGATGCGATCCTCATAGGCATATTGCATGTTCACCTGGCGCGCCAGCGTGGCGCCAAGGAGGTCGTCCCGGTAGATCAGATAGGCCGTCGCGCCGATATAGGCGGTGAGGCAGAGCGCAAGCGCCGAGAGGCCGACAGCTGCCGCCCAGGGCCGAACCTTGATGCTGGTGACCTTGCCGTTCCGCGCAAACGTGAGGCAAGGCGGCCTGCGGCTTGGCGAAAGCGGTCGTTGCTGTGTCGGGTGAACCATGACCGGAACGGAATCGATGCGGAGCCCGATCATGATTCGTCAAGGTTAACAGATTCTTCCAGCGTCAGCTTCTGCGCGACATCAGCCTGTCGTGCCGGCGATCACCCGCGTGGTGTCGAGCACGTCCTCCACATGGCCGGGCACCTTCACATTGCGCCACGCCTTGGCGATCACGCCGTCACGGTCGACAAGAAAAGTCGATCGATCGACGCCCATGTATTTTCGCCCATACATCGACTTCTCAATCCACACGCCATAGGCTTCCGCCACCTTTTTCTCGCCGTCGACGGCGAGTGTGATGCCGAGCTCGTATTTCGCCTTGAACTTGTCGTGGCTGCGCTGGTCGTCGGGCGAGATGCCGAGGATCAGGGTTTGCATCGAATCGAATTCAGCCTTCTTTTCGCTGAAACCGATCGCCTCCTTTGTGCAGCCTGTCGTATCGTCCTTTGGATAGAAGTAGAGCACGACCGGGAAGCCGCGCCGGTCGGCGAGCCGGAACCTCCCGCCGCCATCGGTCGGCAGCTCGAAATCGGGAGCGGCGTCCCCTTCGCGAAGCGTTGCTGTCATGACGTTCCTTTCCTTCTGCGCGGTTCAACACAGAACCGCCATTCTCGTCTGGCTCGTGGGCCGGCGCTGAACTAGCATATTGAATCAGATGATCTGAGCGGGCCGCAGCGAGGCGCCGGTGCGACCGGAAGGGACATGCTGCTGAACCCGGACATGTCAATGCAGGTGGACGAGCCGGTCGCCGCTAAGCGCAGGCCCCGTTGGCCGCGGCGGGTGGCTCTCGGCGCCGGGTTGCTCGTGCTCGTGATGGCGTTTCTGGCCGCGGCTGTCGCGTGGCAGGCGACCCGAAGCTCCGTTAATCTCGATATTCTTCGCGGGCGCATCGAGGCAGCGATCCGGGCACGGCTGCCGGCGGACGCGGATGTGGCGATTGGATCCGCTGCGTTCTCGTACAACGCCGATCAGGGCTTCGTCGTGAAGGCAAGAGACGTTCGACTGGCGCTTGCCGGCGCAGCCGAATTCGATGCGGCGGAGATCGCAACAACCGCAACTCCTTCCGCGATCCTGAGCGGTCGGCTCGATCTCCGATCCATCATCGTTTCCGGTATCGACATTGGGATCGCGATCCGGCCAGCGCCGGAGGGAGCCGGGTCGCGGGCCGACATCATCCGCCATGCCGCCGCGAGCCTCGCGGCTGAGTTGGCGAAGACTGACGCGCTACTGCGCGGGGCCGGGCTTCAGGAGGTGACGGTTCGGAACGCCCGCTTGTATGTCGTGGACAAAGCCGCCGGAATGGGTCCGGCGCTCAGGGTCTCGGAAGCGAACTGGCAGCCGTCCGGGGTCGGTCGAAGCAAGGCATGGCTGAAGGTGGCCGGAGATGGCGGCGGCGCCTGGGATCTGACCGTTGAGCGCCAGAGCGCGTCCGGTGGCGGCGCCGTGGTCACGATGGCGGTCGAGGCACTGCCGATCTCGGCGCTTGCGCCGGAACTCGCCAAGGATGACGGCGGGCCTTTTCTCCAATCGGCTCTGACGTTTCAGGCCGACCTCAGCACTGGGGCGGACGGGGCGATTTCAGAGATGCGCGGCATTGTATCCACCGGCCGCGGACTTTTCTCCTTCACTGGCAAGGAGAGCATCAAACTGGCCGGCGCGGAGGTCAGCTTGACCCTTGGTCCCCAGGGCGACCGGCTGGAGATTCCGCATGCGGAGGTTCGCACGCCGATGGGTGAGGTGGAGTTCGAAGGCGCCATCGATCTCGGCGACGCGGCTCGGATGACGCTCTCGGGGCAGGTCCAGCGCGGCGCTCTGCCGACCGGCGCCGGGAGGCCGCCCATTGCCCTGACCGGCGGCGGCGCGTTGGTCAGGTACGATCTCGCCAAGTCACGCCTGGACATCGAACGGTTCGACCTCGCTACCGCGGGCGGGACGGTTTCCGCCGTGGGGGAAGTGGGACTTGCTGGGGATGCGCCGGGATTGTCGCTGGCACTTTCCTTCACCGAAATGTCGACCGCTGCCCTGCGCGCTTTCTGGCCGCCCTTCGTCGCGGCCAAGACGCGGGCCTGGTTCGACACCAACGTCAAGTCAGGATTTATCGGGCCGGCGACCCTCCAGATCGCGCTGCCTTCGGAGTTCCTGGGACCGAGCGGGCGCGACAAGATCTTGCCGAACGATGCGCTGGTTGGCTCGCTGCCGTTCCGCGACGCGACGTTCCTGCCGCTCAAGTCCTTTCCCGCTATCGAGAACGCCGCGGGCGAGATCGGCTTCGCGAATGCGACAGCGACAATCCGCACCTGGGCTGGGTTCTTGACGATTCCAGGCGAAGGCGATCTGCAGGCCGGCGGCACGGAGCTAACCATCCCTGGATTGGGCCCTTCCGAGTTGCACGGGGAGCTTCGTCTGGTGATCTCCGGCCCGGCGTCGGCGCTGGCCGAGCTCTCCAACACGCCCCCATTATCCGTGGCCAAGAACCGGGGCATTGCGCCGGAGGCCGTGTCGGGAGACGCGCAGCTCTCCCTGGACGCCAACATCCCGCTGAAAAGCGGCGGCATCACAGGCGTGAGCCCAGATTTCCGGCTTACGCTCGCCGATTTTTCCAGCACCAGCCCCATCGACGGCCGACTGATTGGCGATGCCGATCTGGTTCTGGAGGGGAGCCCGAAAAGCTTCACCGTCAAAGGCGAGGGTGTCCTCGACGGCTTGCAGGCCAGCATCGATCTCGTTCAGGGCAGCGCCGCCGAGGATCAGACCGATGTGAGCCTGACGTTGGACGACGCCGCGCGGGAGCGGCTGGGTTTCGGGTTCGCGGATGTCGTGACCGGCCCCATTCAGGTCTCCATGACCGGGAACGAAGCCGACGGGCAGGTGATCGATCTCGATTTGAAGGACACGCGGATCAGCCTTCCCATGCTCGGCTGGGAAAAGGGGTCGGGCGTGCCGGCAAACGCGCATTTCACGATGCGCAAGGGCGACCGGGGGATCGCCATCACCGATCTGCTCCTCTCCGGCAAGGGATTTGGCGCGAAGGGCTCTCTTGCGGTTGGGCCGGACGGCAAGCTGCGCGATCTGTCGCTGGACGAAGTGGCGCTGCGCCCGGGCGACAACCTGTCGGCCACAGTGGTTCCGGACGGAGCAGGTTACGAGGTGCGCCTCCGCGGCCGGGCGCTCGATGCGCGTGGCATCCTGCGCGGCGTGAAAGCCGGTCTCGGCGGTGGCAAATCCGGCGCTGGAACGATCCGGATTTCGCTCGATGTGCAGGAAGTGATCGGTCAAGGCGATGTCGTCCTCTCGGATGTGTCCGGCTCGATCTCGCTGACCGGCAAAGGTCTGGACCGCGTATCGATTAAGGGCAAGGCCAGCGCCTCCGGGCCGTTCGAATGGACGCTCGGCAAAGAGGGTGACTCCCGCGTTCTGCGCCTCTACGCGGACGACGGTGGGGCGCTGTTCCGCTTTGCCGGAATCTACAACAAGGTCGTCGGCGGCAACCTGATCCTTGACTATAGCGGCCAGGCCGGCGGCGCCGGGTCCGGCGTCCTCGTGATCCGCGATTTCAAGCTTCGCGACGAGGCGGCGCTTTCGCCGGCGGTGGAGACGGCGCGCAGGGCGGCGAAGGATCGGGCCGATTCCGCTTCGGGATCAAACGACCTCAGCTTCTCCCAGCTCAAGGTCCCGTTTCGTCAGGACGGTTGGGTGCTCTCGATCGACGACGCGGCCTTGCGCGGGGCGCTGATCGGCGCCACCGCCAGCGGCACGGTCAACATCCCCGGTGGCAAGATCGCCATCAGCGGGACGTTCATTCCCGCTTTCGGCCTGAACAACATCGCCGGCGCCATTCCGATCATCGGCACGATCCTCGGCGGCGGCCGCGACGAGGGGCTCCTGGGCATCACCTACAAGCTGTTCGGGCCGCTGGACGAGCCGAAGCTCACCATGAACCCGGTTTCGGCGATCGCGCCGGGCATCTTCAGGAAGATCTTCGAATACCGTTGAGGTTCCATGATCCGGTAGGGTGGGCAAAGGCGCTTAAGCGCCGTGCCCACGTCGGACACTACGCACGACATCGTGGGCACGCTGCGCTTTGCCCACCCTACGTCTAGGGCTGTTCATCACTTCTGGGATGTTCAGACAGTTTGAATCCGATGAGGGTCAGTTCGGAATAATGAGCGCGTGCCGCTTCTTACCCATTGAGAGCTTGATCTCACCGGCCCTGACATCTTCTAATCTGACTGAATGCTGGGGGTCGTAAACCCGGACATCGTTCACGCTCAGCCGACCTTCGGCGATCCAACGCCGCGCTTCGCTTTTCGATTGGGCAAGACCAACGGTGACCGCGAGTGCTGCTAGGCTTGACCCTCCGGCCAGTTCTGCCGTCAGAACATGAACTCTGGGCAGCGCCGCCCCGGCGCCACCCTCCTCGAAGGTTTGCCGCGCCGTTTCGGCCGCTTCGTCGGCGGCTTCCTGCCCGTGCAGGAGCGCGGTTGCCGCCGTGGCTAGATCCTTCTTCGCCACATTCACCTCCGCCCCTTTCAACTGCTCCAGCCGTTGGATCTCGTCGAGCGGCAGCTCGGTGAACAGGCGCAGGAAGCGCCCGACATCGGCGTCTTCGGTATTGCGCCAGAACTGCCAGTATGCGTAGGGCGACAACTGGTCGGGGTTAAGCCAGATCGCGCCTTGCGCCGTCTTTCCCATCTTGGCGCCCGAGGACGTGGTGATGAGCGGGCAGGTGACGGCGTAGAGCTGGCCCGCGCCCATCCGTCGGCCGAGATCGATCCCGTTGACGATGTTGCCCCATTGGTCGGAGCCGCCCATCTGCAGCACGCAGCCGTGGCGCTGGTGGAGCTCGACGAAGTCGTAGGCCTGCAGGATCATGTAGTTGAATTCCAGGAACGACAGCTCCTGATCACGCTCCAGCCGCATCTTCACAGAATCGAAGGCGAGCATGCGATTGACCGAGAAGTGCCGGCCGACCTCGCGGAGGAAATCGATGTAGTTGAGCGGCGCCAGCCATTCGGCGTTGTCGATCATCAAGGCGCCCGTCGCGCCGTCGAATGCAAGGAACCGCGCGAACACGGATTTGAGGCTGTCCTTGTTCGCCTCGATCTGCTCCAGCGTCAGGATGCGTCGGCTCTCGTCCTTGCCCGACGGGTCGCCCACGCGGGTCGTGCCGCCGCCCATCAGCGTAATCGGGCGGTTTCCCGTGTTCTGCATCCAGCGGAGCATCATGATGGACAGGAGATGCCCGACATGCAGCGACGGACCGGTGCAGTCGTAGCCGACATAGGCGGTGACCGGCCCTTCGCGGAAGCGGGCGTCGAGACCTTCCGGGTCGGAGCATTGATGGATGTAGCCGCGTTCGCTCATGACGCGGAGAAACTCGGAGCGGAATTGTGTCATGGCGGCTGCGGAGACGTCGGGATTGATCGCTGTGCGGCCGGCTCTTAACACGGTCCCGAAGAATCGCCATCGGATTGATCCTTGAGCAAGCTTTGCAGGGCCATCGGCCTGATGAGCGGCACGTCGCTGGACGGTGTCGATGTCGCGCTTCTGACGACCAACGGCGAGCAGATCGCCGCGTTCGGCCCGGCGCGCACTTATCCGTACGCCGAAGCGGACCGGCGGCTCTTCCGCGCCGCGTTCCGCGACGCGCTTGGCTTGACCGACCGCGACGCAAGGCCCGGCGTGCTCGCCGAAGCGGAGGCGCTCGTGACGCAGCGGCATGCGGAGGCGGTGGAGGCGTTCCTCGCTGCGGAGAGCGTCGCGCCTGATGAGGTCGATCTCGTCGGCTTCCACGGTCAGACCGTTTTTCACGACCCGTCGCGCGCCCTGACGGTCCAGATCGGCGACGGCCAGGGCCTGGCCGATCGCCTGTCGCTTCCGGTCGTCTGGGATTTCCGCGCCAACGACATGGCGGCCGGCGGGCAGGGCGCGCCACTGGCGCCGGTCTTCCACTGCGCCCTCGCCGATGCCGCGGGCCTGGAAAGGCCGGTGGTCTTTCTCAACCTCGGCGGCGTCGCCAACGTGACCTATGTCGGCGCGGACGGGGAGCTGATCGCGTTCGACACGGGCCCCGGCAATTCGTTGCTCGACGATTGGACATATGCGCGGACTGGCGAGCATTTCGACCTGAACGGAAGTCTTGCAGTCCGCGGAAAGCCATCGGATGCTCATCTGGTTGAGCTTCTGGGGCACCCCTATTTCGACGCGCCGGCGCCGAAATCGCTGGACCGCAACGCCTTTTCGACCGACGCGCTGGCGGACCTCTCGGATGAAGACGGCGCAGCGACGCTTCTGCAATTTTCCGCGCGCTCCATCGCCCGAGCAGTCGAGCGTTTTCCGGCGGCTCCGCTGGGGTGGTATGCTTGCGGCGGCGGCCGCCATAACGCCGAACTGATGCGCGCGATCGCCCAGGCACTCGGCAACTCTCCGCTGAAGTCAGTGGAGGCGCTTGGGTTCGACGGCGACGCGACGGAAGCCCAGGCCTTCGCTTTCCTCGCCGCCCGGGCGGTGGACAATAAGCCGCTCAGTTATCCGAAAACGACAGGCGTGAGCAAGCCGACGGGCGGCGGACGCCTCGCCAAACCGAGCGAGGCAAGCGCCGCATGACCGCCACAGCGAGATGAGCCCGATGCAAGAGCGCTCGCCTGCGCTGCAATGCTTTCTTGACGCCGTGCATGAAGCCGTCCGAGCTGGCGCTTCGCCGGCGAGTCCGGCCGGTCAGGCAGCCGAGAAGATCTTCGACGCGCTGAAAACGCCGGCGCCGCCAGTCGCTCAATCAACAGTTCGCTTTCCTGTCGCAAGCTACCTGGACAGCGCCTTGAACACGGCTCGCGGCGCAGGGGCAGTGGTTGCAAAGGCCGCCGATGCGTTCGCCGAACTTGAGCCGTCGCTGACCTGGTACCGCCGGCCCGGCGCCGAGAACGCTGACCCCGCATTCGCGGCCGGGCACTCCAACGCCACCATCGTAGGCATGACCGGCATCGAACGCCGCGGGGACGTTTGGGTCGGCGTCAGCCTGATGGCTCCCGGCGTGCGCTATCCCGACCACCAGCACCCTCCCGAAGAGGTCTATGTCGTGCTCTCGCCGGGGGAATGGCGCCAAGCTGACGGGCCATGGTTCGAGCCAGGCGTCGGAGCTATCGTCTACAATCCTCCAAACATCC
>JACCSN010000276.1 GCA_013812985.1 Hyphomicrobiales bacterium
TGCGCCTGCAGCTCGGCGAGCACGGGCTGATCGCCGAGCCTGAATGTCGCATAAGTGCGCGAGCCGGTGGGCTGGAGGAGCTCGATCTCGGCGTCGAGGCGGACAGCTCCGTCCGGCGGCGCCGGCCCGGCGCCCCTCGTCATGTGCTCCGGCCGCAAGCCAAGAATCACTGCGGCGCCGTCGCCCGCTCCGTTGAGCAATCGGCCGGACGGCAGGGGAAGGCTGGCGCCATCGCCTCCCAGCCGGATCGCGTCCCCATCTCCGGTGCGCATCAACGTGCCGGGAAGAAAATTCATCTTCGGCGAGCCCAGGAACCCCGCCACGAAGCGGGTGGCGGGCCGCTCGAACAGGTCGAGCGGCGTGCCCTGCTGCTCGATCAAGCCGTCGCGCATGAGCACGATCCGATCCGCCAGCGTCATCGCCTCGATCTGGTCGTGCGTGACATAGATCATGGTCGTGGCGATCTCCTGATGGAGGCGCTTGATCTCGCCGCGCATCTCGTCGCGAAGCTGCGCGTCGAGATTGGAGAGCGGCTCGTCGAACAGGAAGAGCTGCGGGTTGCGCACGATCGCGCGCCCGATCGCCACGCGCTGACGCTGACCGCCGGAGAGCTGACGCGGATAGCGTTCGAGGAGTTGCGTGATGCCCAGCATGTCCGCGGCGGTCATCACCCGCGCGTCGATCTCCGGCCTTGGGAATTTGCGCGCCTTGAGGCCGAAGCCGATGTTCCTGGCGACATTCATGTGCGGATATAGCGCGTAATCCTGGAACACCATGGCGACGTCGCGGTCGCGTGGCCGCATGTCGTTCACCACCTCGCCGCCGATCTCGATGGTTCCGTGCGTGGCGTCTTCCAGGCCGGCAATGGTGCGCAAGAGCGTGCTCTTGCCGCAGCCGGAGGGTCCGACCAGCACCGCGAACTCGCCGTCCTTGATCTCAAGGTCCACGCCGCGCACGGCGGGGACCGCGCCGTAGCTCTTGTGCAGCCCAGTGATCCTGACGTCCGCCATGGCGCCTTCTCCCCGTTAGCCGCGCACAGCGCCGAGCGTCAGCCCGCGCACGAGGTGCCGTTGCGCCAGGATGCCGAGAGCGATGGATGGCGCCAATGACACGATGGCAAGCGCGCTCGCCTCGCCATATTGCGCGCCCTGGAAGCCGATGAAGGCGCGGAAGACGGTTGGCAGCGTGAAGGCGTCGCGGCTTGTCAGGATGAGGGCGAAGAAGAACTCCGTCCAGCAGGCGATGAAAGCGAACACCGCCGCCGCCACGATGCCGGGGGCCGCGAGGGGCACGGCAACGCTCCAGAACGCCTGCCAGCGCGTGCAGCCGTCCACCAGCGCCGCTTCCTCCATGGATTTCGGCATCTGGCGGAAATAGGCGTACATCATCCACACCGACACTGGCAGCGTCAGCACCGTATAGGCGACGATCAGCCCGAAGTGGGTGTCCGTCATGCGCAAGGTCCGATAGATCAGGAAAATCGGCAGGATCACGGCGACCGGCGGCAGGAAACGCTGCGACAGGACCCAGAAGGCCAGGTGCTTGCCGCCGGTGTTGAAGCGGGCGAGGCTGTAGGCCATGAGCGTGCCGAGCACGGCCGACAGCACCGTCGCTGACAGCGACACGATGAGGCTGTTCACCAGGCCGTCGAGGCCCCGATAGGCGAAGAGCGCCGCCGTGTAATGGACGAGGGTCGGCTCGTCCGGGAACCAGACCGGCGGCACCGCCAGGTAGTCGTCGCTCGGTTTGATCGAGGTGATGAACACCCAGTAAAGCGGCGCCAGGACGAAGATGAGCCAGAAGCTCAGGAACAGGATGCGCCCGATCGGCGCTCCCCGGCGGGCTGGGCGACGCACGGACGCCGTGGCCATCAGGTCGGCTCCGCCTTGAGCAGCCGCCGGACGAGGAACGAGATGACGATCGCGGTGAGGATCAGGAAGACCCAACTGCCGGCGGTCGCCTGGGAGAGGTGGAACTGCTGGAAGCCGATCGTGTAGAGATAGTAGGAGCTGGTGTAGGTCTGGGTCCCCGGTCCGCCGCCTGTCATGATGAAGATCGTGTCGAAGAGCTTCGTCGCGTCGAGCAGGCGCAGGGTGACCGCCAAAAGGATCATCGGCCCGAGCAGCGGCAAGGTGATCAGCCAGAAGGCCTGCCAGCCGTCGACGCCGTCGAGCTCAGCCGCCTCGTAGAGGTTGGGCGGAATGGCGGTCAGCCCGGCGAGCAGGATGACGAACATGAAGGGCGTCCACTGCCATGCGTCGGCGGTGATGAGGGCGATGAAGTTCCACGGGGTCTGGGTCAGCCAGCTGATGGTCACATCATAGCCGAGGAGCTGTCTCAGCAGATAATTGGTCGGCCCGAAAGGCCGCTGCAAAAGCAGCGCCCAAGCCTGGCCGACGATGACCGGGCTGATGAAGAGCGGCACGATCAGGACCGGCATGAGCAGCCCGCGGCCGCGAAAGTTCTTCACCATGGCCAGGGCAAGCGCGAGGCCGAGCAGGAATTCTACGAGCACGCTCGACACCGAGAGGATGACGG
>JACCSN010000277.1 GCA_013812985.1 Hyphomicrobiales bacterium
CTGTACTGCTTTGCGCCGCTCACGCTCTTGCCCTCCTGAGCCGGTTGGAGCGGCTGGCCGAAACGGCGGTCGCCGAGACGGAGAGCAGGATGACCAGCCCGGTGAAGAACTGCGACCAATAGGACGACACGCCGAGCAGCACGAGCCCGTTCTGCATGATGGCAAGCAGCGTCAGGCCAAGCAGCGTGCCCAAAACCGTGCCGACGCCGCCGGTGAGGCTGGCGCCGCCGAGCACCACGGCGGCCAGCACGTCGAGCTCCTTGCCGACCAGCACCGTCGGCGCCACCGACTGCGCCAGCTGCGCCTGCACCAGCGAGGCGATACCGGCGATGAAGCCCATGTAGCCGTAGACGATCAGGTGCAGCTTGAAGAGATCGAAGCCGAGCCGCTGCGATGCGTCCGGATTGCCGCCCATGGCGTAGATCTGGCGGCCGACGCTGGTCCGGTTCAGGAGGAACCAGGTCAGGACGAAGACCGCGACCAGGGTGACCATCTGGAAATTCAGGTAGTAGGGAATCTGGTCGCGCTCGAACTCAAACCAGGTGATCCCCGAAGCGAACCAGTCGGGCAGCGAATAGATGTAATCGCCGCCGGTCACGAAGATCAGGATTCCATAATATATGTTCAACGTGGCGATGGTGACGATGATGCTCTTGATCTTGAAATTGTAGATCAGGACCGCGTTGATGAGGCCGCAGAGGGTGCCCACGCCGCAGGCGATGAGGAAGACCGTGAGCCAATTGCCGCCGTAAGCCAGCGCAACGGTCATCGAAACATATTGCGCCACCGTCGCCGTGGCGGTGAACGAGATATCAATCCCGCCGGCAACCAACACAACGAGCAGCCCCGCGCAGAGCACGCCGACAAACGCGTTGGAGGTCAGCAGGTCGAACAGGTTCCCCAGCGTGAAAAAGCTGTCGGTGGCCAGCGACAAAGCCAGGCAGAGCGTGACGACGACGACGAGGAGCCAGAATTCGTGGCTCTTGCGGAAGCGGAGAAGTCCCTCACGCATTGACCGCCGCCGTCAGTTCCTGCTCGGAGGAGCGGAAGGGCACATAGTCGCCCGTGATGCGTCCGTCGCGCATCACCAGCACGCGGTGGCTGTGGTAGAGCACCTCGGAGATCTCGTCGGAGATCATGATGACCGCGATCCCCTCGCTCGCCAGCCGCCGGACCGTTTCGTAGATGCCGTCCTTGGCGTTGATGTCGACCCCCACGGTCGGGCTGTCCAGGATCAGCACGCGAGGCTGCCGCGCCATCCATTTCGCCAGGACGACGCGCTGCTGGTTACCGCCGGAGAGCGTTTTCACCGGGTTCTCCGGGTCGCTCACTTTGATGGCAAGCTCGCGAACCCATTTCTCCACCGTCCGCCGGCGCAGTTTCGGGTCGACAAGGCCGAGCGGCCCGGCGAGCTTGTTCATCACGGTCACGACGATGTTGGAGCTGATCGGTTGATCGAGCACGAGGCCGAGGCTCAGCCGATCCTCCGAGACATAAGCAATGCCGTGCTCGATCGCGTCGTGCGGCGCGCGGAAGGACACCGGTTCGCCGTCGACCCGGATCGCGCCGGAATCGGGCCGCGTCATGCCGAAGAGCGAAAGCGCCAGCTCGGTCCGTCCTGAGCCGAGCAGGCCGGTGATCCCCAGGATCTCGCCGGCACGGACCTCGAATGAGGCATCCTCGTATTCGCCTTTGCGCGTCAGGTTCTCCACCGAGAGCGCGACGGGGAGATCGCCGGTCGGATTTTCGCTCAGCTCGTAGCTGAAGCTCTTGCCGGTCATCAGCGCGGCAAGCTTCCTGTCGTCCACCTCCGCCGCCGGGAACGTCCCGACCTTGCGGCCGTCGCGCAGCACCGTCACGCGTTCGGCCACCTCCAGCACCTCGTTCAGCCGATGCGACACGAACATGATGGCGATGCCTCTCGCCTTGAGATCGGCGACCAGCGCCAGCAGGGCGTCCACCTCGTGGCGGGTCAGCGACGAAGTCGGCTCGTCCATGATAACCAGCCTGGCATCGGCCGCCATGGCCCGACAGATCGCCACCAGCTGACGGCTGGCGACAGGAAGCGAAGCCACCCTGGCGTCGAGGTCGAGCGAGACGCCGATCAGCGCCATGGCGCGGTTCGCTGTGTCCCGCACCTTTCCCCAGTCGACGAGGCGAGGACGGCCGAGATGGCCGCCCACGGCGATGTTCTCCGCCACCGTCAGATTGGGGAACAGCGAGAGGTCCTGGTAAATCACCTGGATGCCGAGGCGGGTGCTCTCGCCCGGCGTCAGGCGGTCATGGGGCGTCCCCTCGATGACGATCCGCCCACCACGCTCGGGCGGCTGCACGCCCGAGATGATCTTGATCAGCGTCGACTTGCCGGAGCCGTTCTCGCCGACCAGGCAATGCACCTCGCCGGCCTCGACCGCCATATCGACATCCCGCAGCGCATGGACGCCGCCGAAGACCTTGGAGATGCCGTTCAGCTCAAGGAAGGTGGGCATGGGCGGCAGCCGGTATTCCCCTACAGTCGCAAGCAACCTTCTCCTCTCCCGGGACCGGAGAGGCCGAGCCCGAGCGAGCTCGGAACCGGGTGAGGGTGGCCATCGCAGCGCTCTACGTTCGTGACCCTCACCCGGTCGCTATCGCGACTCGACCTCTCCCGTCCCGGTAGAGGAAGCAGGGCTCCCGCCTAAATCAAAGCCCCTGGGCGATCAGGCCGTCGACGGTCTCCTTGTTGATCTGCATGATCTTCTCGACCTTGATCTGCTTGTTTTCGACATCGACCGCCGCCTTGCCCAAGCCCGGGATCTCCACCCCGTCGACGATCGGTGTGCCGTCCAGCACTAGCTTGGCGACAGCGACCATGGCGTACCCGGCCTCGGTCGGGTTCCACAGGAACCCTTCGCGGATCGTGCCGTCCATGATCAAAGGCTTCGCCTGCGACGGCAGCACCGTGCCGACGATGGCGATCTTCTTGCCGAGCCGCTTCTCGCGGACCGCGTTGCCGGCGCCGATCGGGCCGTTGGAGCCGAAGCCGAGGATGCCCGTCAGGTTCGGATAGGCCTTGATCACGTCGAGCGTGGTCTTGTACGACGTGTCGATCTCGTCGGCGCCGGGGAAGCGGTCGGTGACGAGC
>JACCSN010000306.1 GCA_013812985.1 Hyphomicrobiales bacterium
GGCGGCCTTTTCCCTGATGATGGCGATGACGCTTTTCCAAGTGGTGAACCGCTATGCGATCGGCCTTCCCGTTTTCTGGACGGAAGAACTGATCGTCTTCCTCCTGATCTGGGCGACCATGCTCGGCCTGCCCGTCCAGCTTTGGGAACACAAGGAGATCGTGGTCGACTTCATCGAGTTCCCGAGCGCCGGCGCCGACCGCATCAAGACACTTTTAGGCGCCTTCGCCTCCCTTGCATTCTGCGCGGTCCTGGCATGGAGCGGCTGGGCGTTCGCCGCGCGCGGCTGGAATGTCACGTCGCCGGCGCTCGGTCTGTCGCGCTTCTGGTTCTTCGTCCCGATCAGCTTCTGCGCCGCGCTGTCCGTTCTGGCCCTCCTGGTCCGCCGCAAGGACAAGAGCATCGGAGGATTCGACTGATGGTGTGGACGCTCGTGATCGCCCTCGTGGCGTTCATTGCCCTTGGAATGCCTATCGCGTTCTCCATGGGCCTGGCCGCGGTCGTCGCTTTGGCTGTCGACGGGTCCGTCCCCATGCTGGTCCTGCCGCAGAAAATGTACTCCTCGCTCGACAGCTTTCCACTCCTGGCGATCCCGCTCTTCATCCTCGCCGGAGCGCTGATGAACATCAGTGGCATCACTGACAGGCTGGTGGTTCTTTCGCGCTCTCTGGTGGGCCATCTGCGTGGCGGTCTCGGACAGGTCACGGTGCTGACGAGCCTGTTGTTCTCGACGATTTCCGGTTCCGCCGCCGCCTCCGCCGCGGCGGTGGGCGCCATGATGATTCCGCAGATGGCGCAAGACGGTTACCGGAAGGAGGATGCCGCCGTCATCACCGCGGCTTCCGCCATCCTGGGGCCGGTCATCCCGCCCAGCGTGGTGATGGTCATCTACGCGTCGATGACGGGCCTTTCGGTCGGCACGTTGTTTCTCGCAGGCATAGGACCGGGCCTGCTCATCGCTTTGGTCCTGATGCTCGGCGTCTTCATCATCGGATCCCGCGCCGGGATTCGCACTTACCCCCGCGCTACCTGCCGCGAAGGCGCCGCCGCCTTCATCCACGCCCTGCCCGCGCTCATCATGCCCGCCATCATCGTTGGCGGGATCGTTTCGGGCATCTTCACGGCGACCGAAGCCGGGGTCATCGCCGTTGCGTACGCGGCAATCTTCGCGGTGCTGATCAAGCGCACCAAGTTCAGCCATCTGGCCCGCAACGTCACCGAGGCGGCCACAGTGTCGTCGAGCATCCTCGTCATCCTGGGCGGCGCCGCCTTGTTCGGCTGGATCGTCGCGCGCGAAGGCGTGCCCGTGATGATCGCCGCCTGGCTGCAGGGCATGACCGGCGATCCGCTGATCGCCATGACGCTGATCGTGCTGGTCCTGCTGGTGGTCGGCATCTTCATCGAGCCTATCCCTGCCCTCATCATGCTGGTGCCGGTTCTCCAGCCCATCGCCGATGCTTATGCGTTCGACCCCTACCATTTCGCGATGGTCGTCACCTTCGGCCTGCTGCTCGGGTCGTTGACGCCGCCGGTGGCGGTGCTGGTCCTGATCGCCTGCAAGATCGCCGATGTGCCCGTCAACCGAGCCAACGGTCCTCTGATCCCGATGTTCTCGGTCCTTGTGGGCGTGCTTTTCCTGATGGCCTATGTGCCCTTCATTTCACTCGTTTTCCCAAATCTGTTCGGCTCATAAGCCCGGAGGTCTTCAGGATGAGCAAGATAACCGAAGTCGACGTGCTGCCGTTCACTTTCGAGGTGACGAACCTGTCGCTCGGAGGGAACAAGGCCATGGGCGTCAGCAATGTGGTCTTTGCCAGGGGTGAGACGTTCCGGGTCATGCGCTACGCGGTTGCGATCCGGACCGATGACGGGCTGGAGGGCCGCTATGTCACGCATTGGGTCGGCACCCAATCGGCGCTGGGCCAGACGATCATGCTCGCGCCGACGCTTCTGGGCCGCGATCCGGAACACCGGGAGTCGATCTATGACGATCTCAAGCGCGAAGCGCGCGCCTACGACCATATGGGGCACGGCCCGCTCGATATCGCGCTGTGGGATCTGTTCGGGCGGAAATACAACGCCTCGATCGCGACGCTGCTCGGCGCCTACAAGGACCGTCTGCCGACCTATGCGAGCACGCATCACGGCCAGGACATTCCCGGCGGGCTCGACAGCCTGGACGCCTTCGCCGACTTCGCGGTCGCGTGCAGGGAGCGCGGCATGCCGGGCTTCAAGATCCACGGTTGGCACGATGGCAACAAGAAGCGCGAGGCCGCGGTGATCGGAGCGGTCCGCAAGGCCGTCGGCGCCGACATGGAGATGATGGTGGACCCCGGCTGTGAATTGCGCACCTACGCGGATGCGCTCTATGTCGGCCGCGCCTGCGACGACAACGCGTGTTTCTGGTACGAGGACCCTTATCGCGATTCCAGCGTATCAGTGATCGGCCAGAAGATGCTGCGCGAGAACCTGAGAACTCCGCTTCTCGTTTCCGAGCACATTCGCGGACCGGAACAGAAGGCGGCTTTCGCGCTCGCCGGCGGGTGCGACATGATCCATGCCGATCCCGAGTATGACCTCGGGATCACCGGGGCGATGAAGATCGCGCATTTTGCCGAATCCATCGGCATGGATCTACAGATCCACGCCTGCGGCCCCGCCCACCGGGCTTGCGTCGCGGCGATGCGCAACACCCATTTCTACGAGCTGGCGCTCGTCGGTCCTGATATGCCCAACCTCATTCCGCCAGTATACGCATGCGGCTATGATGACCAGCTCACCGGCGTTGCCGCCGACGGAACCGTGCCCGTCCTCACAGGACCCGGTCTGGGCGTCGACTACGACTGGGATTTTATCGAGGCGAACAGGCTTTCGGAGCACCGTTTCCGGCTCTCGTAGCGAGGTGCCGGAGATGCGCCGGGGAGCCCAGCAGCACGTCTGTGAGCACGTCGGTTTCGTTGCGAAAGCCCCAGCGGGTGAGCGGCCTGGTTCCGCCGGCCGGATTGCGCCGCTGGAGGGAGAAATCGTCGTCCGTATCAAATCGGGCGTGCTGGTTCATCGCGTTGTCCTCGTTCGGTTGCTCGGGGTCGGTATCCACCACTCTCGTCCTCGTGGAGTGGTCTCTCCGGCATGGAGAAGAAGCTCCCGGCCAAGCTGTCCGGCGCCAGCAGCAGCGCGTGGCTCTGGCGCGAGCGCTGATCTTCGAGCCCCCCGTCTTGCTCCTCGACGAGCCCTTCTCCGCCCTCGACAAGAACCTGCGCCACGCGATGCAGGCCGAGGTCAGGCGGCTGCATGAGGAAACCGGCACGACGTTCGTCTTCGTCACGCACGACCAGAGCGAGGCGTTGGCGCTGTCGTCACGCGTGGCCATCTTCAATCACGGCGAGGTCTTGCAGGTCGGACATCCGCGGGACGTCTACGACCGCCCGGCGAGCCGTTTCGTGGCGGAGTTCCTGGGCGAGATCAATCTGCTGCCGCTCCGCGACGTGGCGCGTAACGGAACAGCGGCTTGCGGCTCGTTCGAGGACAGACGCCTCACGGTTGCCGGCTCGGCGTATCCGGCGGAAGGCGTTCTCCTTGCCGTGCGCCCGGAGCACATGGGCGTCGCGGCCCGTATTCCGTTAGGCGAATGCAACGCCGTGGCCGCCTCTGTCCGGTTCTCGACTTATCTCGGCGCCGCCATCCGGCTGGACCTCACGACCCGCGGCGGCACGCCGCTGACCTTGTCGGTGCCGATACCTGCGGCCGCCGCTGCCTTGAACCCTGGCGGCGAAGTCTGGGTGACGTGGAACGCCGACCAGGGATTTCTGCTTTCCGGGCCGGATTAGCTGAACCGATCGAACAACAACAACGATTGAAGAGGAATCAGACATGGACAATCGCTTCCTTCCCCATCACCCGCAAATCCTTGGCCGCACGCCGCAACAGCGCGGGATAAGCCGCCGGCGATTCACGCAAATGGCGGCGCTCCTGGTCGGCGCGGCGCCGGTGGCGCTCCGCGTTCCCGGCCCCTTCGCGCAGTCGGGCGATCTCGTCTTCGTCAACTGAGGCGGCGACGCCTCGACCGCCTATGACGCCGCCTACGGCAAACCCTTCCAGGAAGCGACCGGCGTCGTCGTCAAGCAGGACGGCTCCGGACCCACGGAAGGCGCGATCCTCGCCCAAGCCACGAGCGGCAACCCGACATGGGATATCGTCGACATAGATCCGTTCTCCGCGATCACGCTGGGCAAGCAAAACATGCTCGAGCCGATCGATTACGCAGTGGTCGACAAGAACAAGATGCGCCCCGGCTTCGGCTGGGACTACGCCGCCTCGAGCTACTTCTTCTCCTACGTCATCGCCTATGACGCGGAGAAATACGGCGACCAGGCGCCGACCGGCATGGCCGACTTCTTCGACGTCGAGAAATTCCCCGGCAAGCGCTCCATGTACAAGTGGGGCTCCGGCATGTGGGAGGCGGCGCTCTTGGCCGACGGCGTCGCGCCGGACAAGCTCTACCCTCTCGATCTCGCGCGCGCACGCGCACGCCAAGATCGTCGCCTTCAAGGACAACGTGGTCGCCTATTGGGGCGGCGGCGCGAAAAGCCAGTCCGTGCTCCTCAACGGCGACGCCTCGATGGCGCTGATCTGGTCCACCCGCGCTTCCCTGATCGAGAAGGATTCCGGCGGCCGCATCAAGTTCATCTGGGATCAGGGCCTGATCTCGCCGGGCGCCATGGCCGTCCTCAAAGGCAATCCGGGCGGCAAGGACAATGCGATGAAGTTCATCGCCAGCGCGCAGGAGCCGGAGCGCCAGCTGGTGATGTTCCAGATGCTCGGTCAGGGGCCGGCCAATCCGGCGACGGATGCCCTCATCCCGGCCGATCAGAAGGGCATCAATCCTGTCGACTCAGCCAACATGGCCCATGGGAGGAAATCGGCGTGATCCTTTTTATCACCAGCGTCGACGTGATCACCTTGCCGCGCATGATGTGGATGGGTCTGCGCGACAATATCGACCCGGCGATCGCCGCGGTCTCCGTCGTGCTCATCGCCGACACCATTCTCGTCCTGTCGGCGCGAATGGTCCTGGCTCGGGTGCGAACGTGACGCGATCGCGCCGGGGAATGACTGGCCTCGGAGCTTCACGGCGGCTCGGCATCAACGCGGGCGTTCCGCGGTCCG
>JACCSN010000378.1 GCA_013812985.1 Hyphomicrobiales bacterium
CAGGCGAGGTCCACGCCGCGCTCTGTCAGGGATGCCGTTCCAGCGGAAACAATGTCGAATCGTAGAGGTGCAGGATCTCGCGATGGTCGAACGTCCTTTCGTTCACCTCCATCGTGATTCCCGGCCACAAAGGCGCCGGCAACTCCTCGATAATATAGCGGATCGCCTCGGCGGCCGTCTCGAACCGGCGGTATTTGGCGCCCGTGCCGCGTGAGCCGCGGCGCGTCCTGGTGAACACGCCGGCGGATGCGGTATAGTCGAAGTCGGGCACGCCGAGTGGTCCGCGACCGCGCTCAGCCGCCGCCGACAGCCTTCAGGTTCACCGCCGAGGTCTTGCCCGACCGCCGGTCGTTCTCCGTCTCGAAGGACACCTTCTGCCCGTCGCGCAGGCTGTCCATCCCGGAGCGTTCGACCGCCGAAATGTGAACGAAAACGTCCTTGCCGCCGCCTTCAGGCTCAATGAACCCATAGCCTTTTTGCGTGTTGAACCACTTCACTGTGCCTGTGGCCATGCGAGCCTCGCCGGAAATTATGCGCCGAATGCTGATCGGCATCAGACGACATCTGAGGAGGCTTCAGGTACCCGGCGCGGATAGCGGTCGGAAGAGGAAGCGAGTTCGCGCCAGAGGTCGATGGAGGCACTTTAAGGCGGTCGAGGGAGACTGTCCAGAACGGGTTCGATTCTCCGGAACGCGCCTTCGCCGGAGGCCGGGCAGCCGTCTCGCGCTCAGTCGTCATCGTATTCGGGGCACGGCCATGACGGCGGCGGCGTCAAGCCGGGCGGCAGCCTCGTCTCGGCGGTTCCGCAAGCAATATCGACCTGGCCCTGCGTCAGGCCCACCGTCCGGCTCAGATCGGCGCCGCCGATCCGGGCGATGAACAGGTAGCTGCCGGTCAAGTCGGCATCGCCGAGATCGACGCCCTGGAGGTCGGAGCGCGACAGGTTGGAATAGCTGAAGCTCACGCCGGAGATCCGCGCCTCGGTGAGGTTGATGCGCGCCAGCTCGGCTTTCGACATGTCCGCGCCGCTGAGGTCGGCGCCGCGGAAATCCGACCTGTTCATCTCCGAGCCGGCGAGGACGGCGCCGGCGAGATTGGCGTTCATGAAGCTGGAGCGCGACAGTTCGGCGCCCGTCATGCGGGCTTTCCGCATATCGGCGCCGCTGAGATCGGTGCGGGATCCGGTCGCTTTCTCCAGGTTCGCGCCCGCGAGGTTGGATGCGGCGAAGCTCGCCATCGACAGCTCGGCCCGGCTCAAATCCGCTCCGGCGAGATTCGCGCCCGCCATGTCGGTGGACGTGAAGTAGGTTTCGGCGAAAGCGCCTCCGGACAGGTCCTCGCCGGGAATCATCAGGCGCGCCTTCTGGCAACTCGACCAATCCACGCCGGGACCGGGCTCGTCGCCGCAATCCGCCAGCGCCGGCCCGGCCCCGGCGCCAAGCGCCACCAGGCCGATGGCAACGGCGCGGGCCCAGGATCGGCAAGGAAATTCCGCCTCCAACGCCTCGAACACTTCAGCTCGTCCCGCAGAGTGGCTTGTCATCTCAAGCATCTCCCTTGGCTTGGCATCCCGCAATATTCGACGTTCGGCCCAGCTCACGCAATGCAGTCACGGCAGCTGCATGGCTGTGTTGCGGGCGCTCGTCTCCCGCCTGAAATTCCAAGCCTTACATAGGAGTCAAGAAATGGAAGGAAGCGTCCGGGGCTCAATTCGACATCCTATCCAGGAGTTGACCATGGCCACGGTATATGAACCTGCGTCACAGTTGCATGCCGCGCCTCACTCGCCGGAAATCATGCGGAAAGCCGGCCTCTTCCGGCGTGTTGTCCGCGCCGTCATGGCGGCTCGCCAGCGGCAAACCGATCGCGAGATCCGCGACATTCTCCAAAGACGCGGCGGCGTCATGTGCGACAGCCTCGAACGCCCTGACCGCGACCAGCGATGCAGGCCGCTCCAGCGGCTGCCAGCCATGCAACCGCGGGCGTAAGGTCGGCGGCTCGCATGTCCTCCCGGCGCGCTAAGCGGGCGGGGCGTCTCCGTCCGCCACTCGCGCCTTCTGCCAAGGCCATCGGCCGTCGATCTCGACCTCCAGCGAGATGCTGAGGAACGTTCTGATCAGCACGATCAGCGCCAGCACGTAGAGGTTCTGGAGGGTCGGCTCGACCGCAACGGTGCCGATGATGTCGGCGGCGACCAGCAATTCCAGCCCGAGCAGGATGCTGCGCGCCAGGTTGGTGCGCAGCGAATGGTAAGCCTTCGCACCGCCGACGCCCCGCATCAGAAGCAAGACCGCGATGAGCAGCGCCGCTACGGCGCC
The DNA here is from genome assembly GCA_013812985.1 of Hyphomicrobiales bacterium. The sequence goes on from JACCSN010000378.1 coordinate 2,319, forward strand.
CAGCACGATGACGGCGATGCCGGCCGCCTCGATGACCAAGGCGATCAGTTCCAGCATTGCATCGAACCAATTCAGCGAACCCGCTTCCCCGCCGTTCCGCATTCCCGCCTCCCCTTGCCCCAATCGAGCCGCCGCTCCTCGGCCATGCGCGCCTGAGCCGCCTGCGACCACGTCCGATCCCGGATGGTGAAGACTGGCGTCCTCCGTTAGACTTCTCAACTAATTGATTCCCTTGGCGGCTCGGGATGAACATTGTTGCCATTGCCTCGCAGAAGGGTGGCGCCGGCAAGAGCACGTTCGCCCTCAACCTGGCCGCGCTCGCCGACGCCCAGGGCAAGCCGGCGGTTCTGGTCGACACCGACGCGCAAGGCTCGCTCCTTGTCTGGCACCGGCTTCGCGGCAAAGCCACGCCGCTCCTGGCCTCGTGTGACGGAAGCGGCCTCGGCGCCGTCCTCGATACGGCGCGCCGTCACGGCGGCGTGGAATGGGTCTTCATCGACGGCCCGCCGCAGAACAACGACGGGGTCGCCGAGATGATGCGACTGGCGACCCTCGTCGTGATCCCGACGCGCCCGGGCTTGTTCGACCTGGCGTCCGTCGCCGCCACGATTGACTTGGCTAAACGGCTGAAACGGCCGTTTTTCGTCGCGCTGAACGCCGTTCCGCCGAAGCGCGGGATCACGGAACCGCCGGCCGTCATCGCCGCGCGCAGGGCGATCGCGGATCTCGGGGCGCCGGTCTGGCGTGGGGCGGTGGCGCAGCGCGCCGTCCACATGCAGGCGCTCGCTTCAGGAAAGTCGGTCACCGAGCTGGAACCCGCGGGTCCGGCGGCGGACGAGATGCGGCTTCTCTGGCGGGACGTCGGCAATGTGGCGCGCGCCATGGCCGGGTTCGATTCAGGCCGGCTCGACAACGAGCGTGCGGCGCCCGAGCCTCAGCGAAGGGTTCGGTACCAGGCATAGACATGCGTTACGTCGACGAACCGCTTGCGGTGCGGTAGGCCTGAGAACGCGACCGGCTCGAACAGCCGGATGGCGGGGCTGGAATCGGGGTCCGGCGCGCGATCGGTGTTCCAGCCGATGAGGAGAATACCCCCCGGGCCGAGGATCCGCTCGGTCGCAACGAGCACGCGGTCGATATCGGCCACCGTGTCGACGCCCCAGCCAAAGACGCCGTTGATGATCGCCACAGCGAAGAAGCCGGCCGGGAATGCACAGTCCAAACGGCGCACGTCCTCGGTGACGTGGCGGTCCGGCGCGCCGTGAACCGCGGCGGCAGGGTCGATGTCGCAGGTCCAGAACTCCGTCGGCAAGCCCACGAAAGCATCGCCGTAGCCGCGCGTATAACCCCGCACGCCGACGAAGAGAATGCGCGACGGACGCAAGCGGGCGAGCGCGGGCAGTATCTCGCGGCGCATATCGCGGCGGTCGGATTGTTGGGCGACGATGCCGTCCAGCAGTCCGACCCAGAGGCTCTCCAGAGCAGCCACGCGGCGGATCGCTCGTCCGAACCGCCGATCCACTCTGTCGGCGACGCGATGCAGCTTCCGCGGCCAGTTTTCCCCCATTATCCTTTGACCTTCCGTGACCGCGGCGAGCATTGCGGCGCGGGAGCCGCGGCGGCGCCAGTGCCTAAGCAAATAGCCGTTTTCACGTTCTATCCAGTTCTGGCCAGCTTGAGCAGCGCCAGGAGGCCCGTGCCGGGGATCAGGGTACAGGAAGCCCGGCAATATCGGGACTGATCTTCATCGGGTTCGGCATGCATGCGATCTGGGAGGCGATGCCAGGGCTGCGCGGCAGAATCAGCTAAGCGGGCCAATGCGCTCACGAGCAATGAGGACAGGTCGCGGATGAGTTCGACAGCAGCAAGCAGAGCCATATGCCTTGGCGCCGCTCTGATGGGCGCGGCTGGCGTCGCGCTCGGGGCCATGGGAGCTCATCTTCCGAATGCATCCAATCTCTCCGTCGCCTCGTCGTTCCTGCTCTTTCACGCACCTGCCCTCCTGGCTCTTGAGGCCGCGAATGGCCGCTCGCGCCTTCGCACGGCCGGCGAGCTTGCGATGCTCGTGGGCTCGATCCTTTTTTCGGGCGCGCTTGCGCTCGACAGCCTCACGACGGTGAAGATCAGCCCAAGTCCGGCTCCATTTGGCGGCGTTCTCCTGATCTTTGGCTGGCTTCTGGTTGGCGCCTCATTTCTGGTCCGCCGCGGCAAGCCGGGGGCGTAACGGCGCCACGCTGCCGGTGCGGCAAATTCTCTTTTTCGTGATTCTTGCAATTATCCTCCTAGAGCAGTATTGAGCATCGCAGCTGCACTTGATATATCTAGCCGCAGCGTTGATTCTGACACTAAGGACAAGAGATGGATTCTGTCGATCACGACGAACTCGTGCAGCTCACCGCCGATATCGTTTCGGCTTACGTCAGCAACAACAAGGTCGGCTCCGATGAGCTTGGCAAGATCATCGAAGACGTTCACTCAGCGCTTCAGCGGGCGCCCGGCGCGCAGGCCACGCCGGAACCGGAACCGCGTGAGCCAGCGGTGTCGATCCGCAGATCCGTTACGCCGGATCATATCGTCTGCCTCGAGGACGGGAAGAAGTTCAAGTCGCTGAAGCGTCATCTGCAAGGTGAACACGGCTTGAGCCCAGACGAGTACCGGTCGAAATGGGGCCTGCCTCGCGACTACCCGATGGTGGCGCCGAACTACGCCCGGGCGCGCTCCGACCTCGCCAAGAGCATGGGGCTGGGCCGCAAGGCAGGCGCCGTGATGGCCCCGGCGGCTGCGGCGGAAGAAGTGGAACAGGAGAACGCGGCGCCGCGTCGCGGGCGTCGTCCACGCGCGGCGAAATAGGTTTATTGCATCGCGGAGGTCTCACGCGCTCGGAGGCGGGAGACCTCGACAGCGACCGCGATTAGCTCCGGCACGGACTGCTGACCAGCTGATGGCGGGTGCGCGCCAGCGGATTGGCTGGGGCGCCCGCATGATCCGGCCGGCGTGCTGGCGGGCCACAGGACCTGACGCGCGTCCGCTTCTTCTCCGATCCTTCAGGACCGGAGAGGAAGGACGTTTGTCTCATTCGGGCAACAGGCCGGAGCGGACCTTGCCTCCGGAGGGCGCTACGTCTCGAGCTGGGCGTCGAGCGTGATGTCGGCCTTGAACAGCTTGGAGATAGGGCAGCCGGCCTTGGCGCCTTCCGCGGCCTGACGGAACTCTTCGGCCGAGATGCCCGGCACGCGGCCGCGCAGCGTCAGCGCGACCGACTTCACCGTCCAGCCGGCCCCCTCCTGCTCGATGCGCACCTCCGCGGTGGTGCGGAGCTCCTCCGGCGGGTGGCCCTGCCCGCTCAGCCCGAAGGCCAGCGCCATGTTGAAGCAGCCGGCATGGGCGGCGGCGACCAGCTCCTCGGGATTGGTTCCCTTCGCCTCGCCGAATCGCATTTCGGCCGAATAGCGCGCGCCTGACAAGGTCCCGCTCTGCGTGGTGAGCTGCCCGCTCCCATCGTTGCCGCCGCCGTTCCAGACCGCGTCGGCTTTTCGTTTGAAGTAGGTCGCCATGTTGCTCTCCTGGACTGTTGTCTGTGCAAGCCGGCTCACAAAACGTCTAACCAGACTCGCTTGAAACTGGAACCCGTTCGAATCTGACGAATGGCTCGCCATCCAAATGCAAACGGGCAAAAGATTCCGCAAGGGCGAGAAGCTCGACCTGAATGCATGTCCAACGTTTTGGAGTATTTGGACTCAGCACGATGTGCATCTCCGAGACTTCGTCCTCCTCAAGAGACTGAAGGCTCCCCGGGCCTAAGAAGTCTGACGCTCGCTGCATTGGTTGTAAAGTTCTTCGCTGGCATCCACATCGAAATGCACACCGCCTTTCTTATTCGCGACATATTGTAAAATTTCGTAGTGCTTGAAAGCACGTCCACCAAAATACGTTCGCTGCTGCTCAATAAGCTTGTTGGTCGATAGCATGATGTAGCCAGCGCCCTCGATCAGTGGCTTAGACTGAGCGGGGCCGTCATGCACGTACAGATGCTGGACAACTTGTCCATCGATCGAAACGCCGCCCGCCGTATAGAATCGAAAGAGAGAGTCCGCAGAGATCATATCGAATGCATGTTTGGTGTCGAGAGTCCGGAAAGTAGCTGAAACGCCGAGCTTATTGGCCAAGTAGTTGATCCGCTGCTCTGACAGCCAGCGCCTTAGAATAGGGGGCGCGGTCACACGCAAGCTGTTGAGTGGAAGTGGTCCTTGGCTAGATAAGTGTCTAACGAGAGCATCGATGTCTTCTTCCAACTGCTGAACCATTTCCTGGATAATCTCAGCCATGAACCAAGTTTCCGTGCAGAGCGCTTCTCTTCAGCGGCCGGTGACGCGGAGTTTCGCCCTGAACTTAGGTTGCGCTGACCTCGCCTCCATAACGTCAAGACGGTTCAAGCTTGTCGATCCTAGCGGTTAGCGTCCGCATATCGCTTTGAATTTTCTTGATGTCCATCTGGTTCCGAGACGTCAGGCCCATCTGATAAGTGAAATAACCCTCGAACGAATCCATGCGTTCGGACAAGTCGCGGATGCTCCCCCGAAGCTCCGAGAAGCCATCTCTCGTCTCCCGCTTCAGGTCTGCCAAATCCGTCTGGATCCTCCGCAGAATGGGCAGCACAGAGTCTTCCGTTTCGGCCACAAGAAGGCTCCTTTCCCGCAAAAGATAGGCGAGAATGCCACTCTACACCAGCATCCCGAGCGGATTCTCGATCAGCCGCTTGAACGCCGCCAGCAGCTCGGCGCCGAGCGCCCCGTCAACGGCGCGGTGGTCGGTGGAGAGCGTGACGGACATCATGGTCGCGACGACGATCTGCCCCTTTTCCACGATCGCCCGCTCCTCGCCGGCGCCGACCGCCAGGATCGTCGCGTGCGGCGGGTTGATGACAGCGGCGAAATCCTTGACGCCGAACATGCCGAGATTGGAGACGGCCGTCGCGCCGCCCTGGTACTCTTCGGGCTTCAGCTTGCGGGCGCGGGCGCGGGCGGCCAGCGACTTCATTTCGTTGGAGATGACCGAAAGCGTCTTCTCGTCGGCGCGGCGGACGACCGGCGTGATCAGCCCGCCGGGGATGGAGACGGCGACGCCGATATCGGCGCGGCTGTGCTTCAGCATCTCGCCGCTCGTCCAGGTGACGTTCGCCTCGGGGACGGCCTTCAGCGCCAAGGCCAGCGCCTTGATCACCATGTCGTTGACGGAGAGCTTGTAGGCGGGCGCCTCCCCCTTTTCGCCCTTCGTCATCGGAGCGGCCGCGTTGATTTCGGCGCGCAGCTTGAGGAGCGCGTCGATGCGGCAATCGGTGGTGAGGTAGAAATGCGGGATCGTCGTCTTCGCCTCGACGAGGCGGCGGGCGATGGTCTTGCGCATGGAATCATGCGGGACCGCCTCGTAGCTGCCCTCCTCGAAGAGCTTGCGGATTGTCGCGTCGGACATGCCTTGGGGAGCGGCGGGCGCTTGAGCCGAAGCCGGGGCAGATGTCGGCGCGCGGGGCGCCTCGGCGCCGGCCGGCGCGGGCGCGGCTTTGCCGGCGCCGCTCTTCAGCGCCGCTTCGATATCGCGCTGCACGATCCGCCCGTGCGGGCCGGAGCCTTGCAGGGCGGAGAGCTCCAGTTTGTTCTCGCGGGCCAGCCGGCGGGCGAGCGGCGAAGCGAGAATGCGGCCGGAAGCATGGCCGTTCGTCTTGGCCGGGGGGGCGTCTGTCGGGATGGTCTTGTCGGAGCCGACGCTTCCGGCAGCCTGATCCTGAGGCGCGGAGCCGCTTTGCGGCGAAGCCTCGAAGGACGAGGCTGCCGCGCCGCGCTTGTCGACCTCGCCCTTCGAGGCCGCCTGCGGCGGCGCCTCAGGGTGAGGGCTCTTGGGAGGGCTTGGCTCTTGAGTTTGAACGGCGGCGGGCAACCCCGCCGAAGCGGCGTCGGCATCCTCCCCTTCCCCGGCCAGCACGGCGATCAGCTCATTGACGGGCACGTCGGACGTGCCCTCCGCCACGATGATCCTGGCCACCGTGCCGTCATCGATGCTCTCCACCTCCATGGTGGCCTTGTCGGTCTCGATCTCGGCGATCACGTCGCCGGAGGCGACCTTGTCGCCCTCCTTGACGTGCCACTTGGCCAAGTTGCCCTTCTCCATGGTCGGCGAGAGGGCGGGCATGAGGATGTTGATCGGCAATTTGGCCCCCTATGTCTTGGCGCGGCCCGGCGGCCGCTTGGCCTTCGGCTTTGGCGGCGTCAGGCCCCGGCCAGTTCCCCGACCGCGCAGACCCGTCCGAGTCTGATTCGCGGGAGACACGGGCGCAGCCTTAACGTTAGCGGCCGCATGCGGCGCGCGCTTTTTCCGTAAGCCGAAAAGGCCGGACAAGCGTCGAATGAACTCAAGCATGGGTCGCCTTTGCTTGTCCTGTCGCACTCTGCTGCGTTGGGGACGGCCGATGCAGGACCTCGAAAAGGCGACCGTCCGGATCTCTGAAGAACACGGCGTAATGCCCCGCTCCGAACTGCGGATATTCAGTTGGCGAACTCAGCACATCGATCCCGCGCTCGACGAGCAGTTCGTGAAGCTGGTCCACCTCCGGACGCGATTCGACAGCAAAGGCGCAGTGATCATGCTCCGGCGGCTTCACGACGCCATCTGCCCGGACCAGATGAACCGTCGGCCCGTTTTTCCCGTCCCGCCAGAACGAAACGTGCGCGGGACCGTTCACCCGCTGGTAGCCCAGGAAGCGGAGGACGGGCGCATAGAAACCGGCTTCGGAAAGCTCGATGTCTCGGACAGTGAGCCCGATGTGGTGGACGCGCCCTTTCGCCATCCGGCCCTCACTTGTAGCTCACGGCCTTCACCGCCTCGACCACCTCTTTTACCGACGGCAGCGCCAGTTTTTCGAGGTTGGCCGCGTAGGGCATCGGCACGTCCTTGCCGTTGACGTTCAGCACCGGGGCGTCAAGGAAATCGAAGGCTTGGCGCATCAGCTGGGCGGCGATCGTCGTTCCCACCGAATTCTGCGGCCAGCCTTCCTCCACCGTGACGCAGCGGCCGGTTTTCTTGACCGACCGCACCACCGTCTCGATATCCATCGGCCGAATCGTCCTGAGGTCGACCACCTCGGACTCGATCCCCTCCCCGGCCAGCGCTTCGGCGGCTTTCAGCGCATAGGTCATGCCGATGCCGAAGGAGACGATCGTGGCGTCCTTGCCCTTCCTGGCGATCTTCGCTTTG
>JACCSN010000383.1 GCA_013812985.1 Hyphomicrobiales bacterium
CCTTGATGGTACCGCCAACGAGGAAGGCCACGGTGACGGTCGCGAGCGTCTCCATGTTCATCGGTCCGGAACTTCCCGAGTTGGTCTAAAACACCTTCCGCTGACGGACCGCCATGACCCTGACCAGGCCGAGAAGGGAGGTTGAAGCAGCCAGGGGTCGATCTGCTGAGCATGTCGTGGCGGGTGCGTTTGCAGCGACCTCAGAGACCCTGCAGCCATCGCTCGAGAACCGGCACGATGCGGTCTGCAGGCTGATACCCCTGCGTAACGATGGCGTATTCGGCTCGATCGCCGGCCCCAGCGAGGAGTGTCGGGAATCCCGTAATGCCGGCGCGCTGGCCAATCCCGAAATCGGCCCAGGTCTCCTGTGTCGCTTCGTCGCTCCGAAATGCGTTCATGAACTGCTCGCGGTCAAGGCCGACCTCAGTAGCCACATCCGCTAGAACCTCCTCATTGGTGACGTCGCGGTTCTCTGCGTAAAAGGCTGCGTGGACCAAACGGAGACAGGCGAGCCCCTTCTCTATGGCACTCCTGCGGGCTACGACTACGGCCTTCGAGGCGGGCTCGGTGTCGTAGACGAAGCCATCGCGCTCGAAAAAGTCCATGTTGAACGGCTGACCTGAGGCTTCGTGCACGTGCTCCCAATGTTCCCGGATTGTGCGCTTGCCAGCCTCGTCAAGCGGTTTGGTCGTGCCCGGACGAAGCCCCCCCATGATAAATCGGATCGGCAACGCCTTGCCGAACCGCTCCGTAATTTGGCCGATCACCGGCGAGAAGCCCCAGCACCAGGAGCACATCGGGTCCGCGACATAGATGAGATTCGGTTCTGCCATCGTGGTTCCTGATCGCGAAAGGCTCCTAAAGCCGAAACGGCCCGGCCGCCAGTGTCACTAGATGATATGGAAGGGTGGCGGTTGGCCAACCGCGTTGCGATTTGCATCGCGGCCGCGGCGGGCTCCCTGGCTGCAGAGCCGCGCGTTCATTCCAGCGCGATAAGCAACGCCAACGGCAGAAAGGCGACGCTTGCGAAATGTCCAGCTATAACGATCGCAGCAACTTTCTCCGGATCCCGGCCGAAGCGGTCGGCCAAGAGATAGTTGAACACTGCAGGTGGGAGTGCCGCGAACATCAAAAACGCCCCGCCCTGAACACCGTTGAGCGGGAGCAGCTGAAGAAGCACCGCCGCGACAGCGATCCGCACCAGGGGTGCCCCTACAGCTCCGATGACTCCGGCGCGCCACTGCGTGGATTGCCCCTCGGCTAGCCGCGCGCCGAGCGACAGCAGCATCATCGGAACCAGGATGTTTCCGATCAGCGTCAGTGTCACCTCGAGCCAAGCGGGGATCTGCAAGTGAAAAGAGGAGAAAGCCAGACCGAGCAGGGTCGACCACACAAGCGGGCTTGCAAGAACAGACTTCAGGTCAGCCCGTCCGCTCATGACCCATATGCCCACTGTGAAATGAAGGATATTCGACAGCACCAGGAGCAGCACGGCCGGCGCGAGCCCGGCCTGACCGAACGCAAGCACCGTCAGTGGAATGCCGACTGGCCCGACGTTCCCAAACATGACGCAGGGTAGGAATGCTCGGGTCTCAACGCCCGCGATACGCGCGAGCGGCCAGGCTACAATCCCGCTTACAAGGACCAGAGCGGTCGACGTAAAGAGAAGCAGCCCATTCTGGCCGAACTCGAATTCCTTCGCGGACAGTGACGTGAAAATGAGTGCGGGCAGGCAAAGCTCGACACTGATCTGGTTCGCTCCGGAAAGAATCGGCTTGCGGTAACGGGTGTAAAGGAAGCCAGCCAGAGCAATCGCGAAAATGGGCAGCGTAACGCCGAGGATTCGTTCGATGATAAGCATAGAAGTCCTCGGGTTGAGCGAGAGCGCCGCTTACCTCCGCACAGCGCTGAAGGGAGACCGCGCAGCCTCGCCGCTGTCGCCCAGAAGCATGGTTCGAATGAGAGTCACGTCCAGAAGCAGGTCCGGATCAAGCCCAGATCTAAACCCGGCGAGGATCGCCGAAAGATCGGCTCTGGTTGCTGCGGATACAGAACTCCTGACGTCCTCAGCCGTGACCGCCCCGCGAGGACGGGAAAGACCTGACGCGAGTTCGACAGACATGTCGAGCAGTTCGCGCTTTCGGGCGTCGTACGCCGCCGTCGCAATGATTGGATCGATCGAGGCCCATGCGGCTTCCAGGAACTCGGGCCAGTTCGCGAGGACGCGGAAATAGGAGGCTACCTCAGGATGACCATGCCGATTTCTAATCGCCGCGAATAGGCTCGTTACGCGCGGCGGGGATTGCTGCGGATCGGCCATCGGTAATC
>JACCSN010000387.1 GCA_013812985.1 Hyphomicrobiales bacterium
ATCGCGGCTTCTTCTACCATTCGGGATCGGAGCGGCGGATCGTCGGCGTGGTCGAGGTGGTCGGCGAGGCGCATCCCACTCCACCGACGCCACGGGGGCTTGGGAATGCGTCGACATCCGAGCCGTCTCCGATCTGCCCGATCCGGTGACGCTCGACGCGATCAAGGCGGAAAAGCGGCTCGCCGATATGGCGCTGGTGAAGAACTCGCGGCTTTCCGTGCAGCCCGTCAGCGACGAGGAATGGGAGCTCGTCCTGCGGTTGGGCGAGCCGGTGGGCTCCGAATGAAGTTGTATGTTCCGAGGAGATGTCCGTGAGTGGTTGACCGATTCACCGGGATTCCTTGGAACATCCGCATTGCTTGTGACGGTTGCCGGGCGGCGTCACCAAGCGGAATGAGGTTCTCGATCGGGCTGAGGCCCCCGATGGTCTCGCCTTTGCTTCGCCGGGCCGGGCCGAATCGTCCTCTCGGTCGGTCGCTGTTGCTGGGTTGCGGCCTTTGAAAAGGAGACCACTGTCACACACCGTCAAGAATCATGCCGGCCGGCGACAAAAAATCGGCTCCGCTGGACGCTGAATAATTATCTGACGGTCTGCAACAATATCTGACGGTATTGACCGGGAGTGCCCGCGCTTTCGTGGGTGCTCAAGTGGGCTGGCGGGCGGCCACGCGGCGGGCCTGGCGGAGTCGCATCCAGTAGCGGTGGATCGATGATCGGGCCGGAGTGCGCGCCGCGCCAAAGCGGGCGGTCGTTTCCTTGTTGACCTCGGCCACGGTCAGGCCGCCGAGCCGCTCGGCGACAAAGACGGCGACCTCGGGGTCCAGGTCCAGGCGCGACCGGAGCGGCGTCATGAACCGCTGCGCCTCGAAATCGCGCTCGGCCGCGCGCCGGCGGCAGTCCAGCAGCTCGGCATATTCCGTCGCCGGGATTGTCACCACCTCGACGCCCGCGATCGTCGCCGACAAAGGGAACTCTGCCATCGGTCACCAAATCGGTTTCAGGCCCTCGATCGGGCCGAGGATGACGACGGTCTCGCCTTGCTTCACCGGAGCGGGCCGAAGGTTCTTTTCGGCCGGCTGCTGTTCCTGCATGGCGGCGTTCATAGCCTCAAAGAACTCCCGTCGCGCTGCCGGGTCGCTCTCTCGCTTGGTTTGCAGGAACGCCGCCCGATCGATGCCGGTCAGGGCGATGACGTGTTCTTCGGCTTTGGTCAGGCCGTCAGCCATCAGCCGCGCCTCGTGATCGGCAGCGGCAGGCCGAGCCGCTGGCGCGCGCGCGGGCTGTCGGCGCGCCGGCCGCGTCTCCCGTAATGACCAGCGACAGCCGAAGCGTCATCGACCTACTCCCAAGAGGATTGAGGCAGGGGGCCGCTGACACCCCCGGCCTCGGCCGACAGGCGGCTTACGCCCTCGGCACCGGAACGGCCCACGACGCCCATGGATCAAAACGCCGCGAGCCGAACCTCTACGCCGCCCATGCCGTGACGATCGGCTTGGCGGTATCCTTCCATTCGTTCTGGATCGGGACCGGCGTTCCGCCGACCACCTCAATCCGGGTGCCGTTGTTCAACAGCCGCATCGCCGCCCCTTCCAGGCCGGGCGGGACCACAAGCACGTTCGGCTTGATGCCGAGAAGCCGGCCTTCATCGCCCTTCATGGTCATCATCGCGACGCGGGCCGCCTCATAGTTGGCCGGCGTCAGCTCGGCCTTGGACGCATAGGCGAGCTGCCACAGGCCGAAGCCGGCATTGGACCGGCCGCGCGTGCCGTAGATGTATTCGTCCTTGAAGAAGACGTTCGGATCGGCATCGCGGTCGAGCCTGGTCAGGTCGTAAGGAATGCGCTGCTGATAGATGATCGGCTTGATCGCCCGGCTGGTATCGAGCAAATACTAGGCGGTCCCGGCCCCGGCCTGATAGTTGCCGACCGAAACATAGCTGCTGGCCCCGGTGCGAACCGGGTGGTCAGTGTCAAAGAAGTTCTGACCGTCATAGCAGAGGTTGGTGAAGCCGGAGGCCAGCAGCGCGAAGGTCAGCTCGTTGGGAAGCTCGGCCGCCGCCTTGCCCATCGCCCGGAACATCGGCGCGAAAACGCCGTAGCGATCATCCTCGATGCTCTCGCGATAGACCGCGATCGTGCTCTCGAATTTGCGATTGAGGATGGTCCAGGAGTGAGCCGAGAGGTTGTGGATCACCCGGTCGCCGAGCCATTCGCGAAGCTGCGGGAATTGGCCGAGCCAGCCGTAAAGCTCCTCGCGGGTGCTCGACGGAACCACCATGGCGATCTCTTTATAGGCCGTCTGTGCGCCGGCAAACGCCGCGTCAAAGGCCGTCTTGAAGCCGATGAACAGCGTATCTAGAGAGCTTTCGTTGACGATCATGCTGACCTCGACTGTTTCCTCTTGCCGGCGGATGACTTGCCATAGCCAGAGACTGTGACTTTATCCCGTAGGTATCCGCGCACTGACGTGTCGCTCGTGTGCAGTGTCCGTGCGATTTCAGCAGTGCCTAAGCCTCGCCCCCGCAAGACCTTGGCCAGGAAGGGCCTGGCCGTGGGAAGCCTTAGACTGCCGTAGCCGAGCGCACGACCAAGCGCGTTGGCTGCTGCCTCGCCGATTGCCTGTTCGACCAGGCCTCCGTTCGATCTGACCGAAATGTAGACCTGCGAGCCACCGACGCTGAGCAGCAGCTCGGCGGTGGCGTCGATCCCGATTGCCTCGACTATGGGGGGAACGAGGTCCGACACCTCGGCACTTCGGCAGGTTCCATTGGCGTCGGTCCATTCGATCCGCTTCACAGCTCTTTGAACCATAGAGTTTGAGGGTAAGGACAGACGCAAGCTGTTGCCCCGCGCGCCAGCGCATCTACCACTTTGGTCGGAGATAGAATTACCCGCACGCCTTTGCGGGCAACAGGCGAAAGCGTTTTACCTCATGTCCAAGCGGCTGGCAGGACTATGCGGGCCGGTCAGGAACACTGAGTCGCGCCCGGCGTTCTGTCCAAGCAACCTGAATGATCCTCACGAGGACTGTAAAGATGGACAACGAACGCACCAAAAGAAAGCCCGTGGAGCGCGTTTGGCGCTTCCGGGCTGTCGTCATACCGGCCGACCACGCGAAGGCCCGCCAGCGCCTATAGCTCCGCTTTAAAAACGATCCTACGGGCTGCAAGTGTTTGCAGCCGGCGCGTCCGCCTTCGCCCGCTTCCGGCTGGTCATCGCCTGCAGGCCGTTGATGGCCTTGCTGGCGCCCTCGCGATCGAGGAACCGGAGCGCCGCGACATGGTAGCGCCGCTCCAGCCATTTATAGAGTGCGGGCTCGTCATCGGAACCCGCCCATTCGCGCCACAGCTTGCGGATCAGCTCGACTTGCCCCGGCGTCGCCATGCCGGGCCGCTTGCCATAGGTCCGCTTCGTCTAGGTCGAGCGGAAACCATGGGCGTTGAACCAGGTCATCACCCGCTCGAATCCGGCATGGTCCAGATCCTTGGCGCTCGCCGCGCCGTCGCCTCAACGCGCGAGGACGGCGCGGTAAACGTCGTCCTCGACGCCGAGCTGCTTGGCCGCGACATGCACTAGCGCGATCTGCTTCGTGGAGATGGCCATGGGGCCGCGCTCAGGCCGGCTGGACGGGCGGCTCGGCCGGGCACAGCCGGCCGGCGGCGTCCAGCGGGATCGTTAGCTCCGCCTTGCGCGCCTTCTCGGCCTCGCGCGCTTGCTCGGCCCTGAGCAGGTCGTGCGCCCGCCTCACCTCCTCGGCGCTCTCGAAACGCGGATGTTGCCTATAGCGCGCGATATCCTCGACGGTCTTGAAGTGCGGCGGGGCGACCCAATTGGAGCCGGCCGCCTTTGCATCGGCCGCCGGCGCGCCGGCCTTGGCCGTCGCGCTCCGAAGCCCCTCGAAGCGCAGCTCGCCGGCCTTGTCCCGCATCGCTTCGACCCGCTTCATGTCATCGCAGATGAGCTCCAGGAGGATCGCGCCGAACTCGACGACGTGCGCATTCCCGTCGCTGTTGTCGCGATTGCGGGGATCGAAGAACTGCTCGGCCATCTCGCGATAGACCCAGGACAGGTAGGATACCCGCCGCACGAACTGGCCGACATTGTCGGCGAAGTATTCCGGGGTGCTCAGGAACACCGTTCCACCATCCAGCGCGTCACATTCCACTCTCTGTCCGTCTTTCGTCAGGGTAAACATAGGTTGGCCTCTCTCTCGGTTAGATCAGTTTAGCTTCACGTTCTCCGCACCAACGATCTTGGCGATTTCGGCGTCTGACGTTGCGATGAGACGATTGATCGCCGCCGACCATTCGTTGACGTGATCGGAGAGTAACTCTCCGGTCATCGAAGGCTCGGCTTGCAGCGAAGAATGAACGCGTTGTTCATTTCCATGATAGCCTGCGAGAGCAGGTAGTTATACTCGCAGAATGCCGCGAGCTTGCGGCGCGAGACCTTAGAAAGGTCCAGGCGGTAGCTCATTTCACAAGCTCCGGTTTGAGGACGTGGGAAATCTTCTTGGCGAGGTCGCGCCCATGCAGCGATACGACAGCGTGAATGATCACGTCCGCGCCGATCGGGCCGGCCGGGCCGGCGTGGCCCCGCGCCACCGCCAAGAGCTGGTCAATTTCGCGGCAGGTCCGGCCTGAGCCGAAAGCCTTCATCAACTTGTAGGCGGGGAGCCCTTCGACGTTCCAATTGATGCAGAACTCGTCAACGTCGCCGTCCGCCATCGTGACGATTTCCCGGCGGATCGACACTCGGCTCATGATCTGCGGGAACGCGGCCGTGTTGGCGCGCGTCTTCTTCAGGGCGTGTTCGTTGCCGGCGAAAACCACCGGGAGCGGGTCGGGAGCGTCGGAATAGGTGAGGAGCTGGCGAAGCACGTCGGCCGGCAGGATTTGCGCTTCGTCAAAGATGAGGAAGCGGCCCCGCGCGGCCCTGTTGGGCAACTCGTGGCGAAGCGCGGCCGCCATTAGAGCAGTGTCGCTGTCCTGGAATGCCGATAGGTCGAACACTTCCAGCACCAGGGACAGGACGGCCCGCAAAGACTTCTCGGCCGGGGTGGCGGTAATCATCGCCGCGCGCTTGTCCCTGCGAGCGGCTTCCTTCAGCGCTTCCGTCTTGCCCATGCCGGCAGGCCCGGTGATCAGCGCATTCACCCGCCCGTTCGCGACTGTATTCACGACGCCAAGGACCATCTGAGCTGTCGGCGTATCGACAAATCGGCGCATCAAAAACCTCCATACTTCAAGAGGTTGGCGTTCCGCTGCTTGTCGAGCGCGATCAGCTCCGCCAGCTCATCATTGCGCTCGCGCATTCTGCGCATGTCGCGCTCGAGCTGCGACTCGGCGAGCCCGGCGGCGATCTGCTTGACCTGGCCAGTCGCGCCGATCGTCGCCACGACGGCGGCCGGCATGTCTTCGGTGGGTATCAGCTTCAGACGCTCCGCCAGCGGGCTAACGTCAGGGACGGAGCGGTCCAGCGCCATGACGGCGCGGCGCTTGCGATCGGCGCGCGTCTTGGATTCGAGGGCGCCGGCCGTGTCCAGATAGCGGTAAGGCCGGTCCGGCTCGGCATAGCCGATCAGCTCGCCGCGGTTGTCGCAGACGGGGAGGCGCGACCACTCCCCGAATTTGGGCACGCGGATCGAGACATGCTCGCCGAGATAGGCTTGCAGCTCCGGGCAGGTGTAGACCTCGCCCTTGTGCTGGATGCAGCCCCGCTGGACCCGCCGGGACTTCTCTTCGGAGAACGCCCAAAGCAGCGCGTCGGGGTCGATCGCCGTCATGGTCCAGCCGGCCGCAAGCGCGTCCGCATAGGCTTGGTCCGGCGACCGTCCTTTCAGTTGGCCGCGCTTTTGCGGCAACCGGTGATAGATCGCCACCATCGCGGCAACGAAGTCGCCGGCCAGGCTGGCCGTGCCCGGAAAGGGCTCCGGCTCGCGGCCGACATTGGCTGTCTTCTTCCGCATCCGCTCCCCGCCGATCCAGCCGGGGATTTGGCGGAAGTGGTTCTTTTCCAGGTTGGCGAAGACGGCTTCGATCGGCTTGGCGCGGCCGTTGTAAGGTAGAGCGTAGGTAGTGCCGGAGGAGCGGTCGCCGGCGTCGACCAGGCCGAAGCGCCGCAGCTTCAGAACGTCATCCAGCAGATGGGTGAAACCATACTCTTTCCCGTTGTCGACATAGAGGCGGCCTGGCACGCCCCACGCCAGCATCATCCTGGTCAGACTTGCCCCGACATGGGCTTGCGTGACGCCTTTGCCCTTCTCCAGAAGCACCGCGTCGATCCAGACCCGCTGCGTCGCCACGTCCAGCCAGGCGATCATCTTCAAGGTCGCGATCGAGCCGTCATCCCGGCGGACAAGAATGTCGCCGTGGTGAACGTCGCCGAAGACAAGCTCCATGGGCTCCATGCCTTCGATCGTGCGGCGCACGCCCGGCCGCCCGTCGTGAAAGCGCTTGGCGTCCGTCTTCATGACATAGACGTTGCGGAGCCGGGCTTGCGCCGCGATGAGGTTGCCGGGGATTTTGCAGATGCGCCCCAGCTCGGCCGGGCCGGGATCGAAGCCGGCGGCGATTGTCAGCTCGGCCAGCTCGCGCGCCCCTTGCAGCTCCGTGACAGCGGCCGATTCGCCGCCTTGACCAGGCCGCCGAGGTAGGCGGTCAGCTTGCCGGCTATGCGGTGCTTCGTGGCGTCATCAAACGGGACGGCCTTGTCCCATCGGGCGAGCAGGATGGTGCGCTTCGCGCCGGCGTCGGCGCGCTTCGGCCGCGACAGCCCGGCCATGCCATGGCGCTCATAGGCGTCCAGCTTGCGAAGGATGGTCCGCTCGGAGAACGTCACCCATCGGCCGCTCGGGAGCATGTGCCGCTTCGAAGCGATCGCCCGGACTGCCGCACCGCGCTCGGCCGAGTGTTTCTCGTGCCGGATGGCCGGGTCCAGTATGCCGGCCCACATGGACCGCAAAGCCGCCGCAGCCGCACCATGGATCAAAGGCGCTTCGAAGCTGCTTTAACTGGCCTTCCAGTCGCCTTTGTAAGGCTCCGGGAGGCTCTCGGGATTGAGAACGTAGGTGCGACCGGAACGGCCGCCGCGTGCGCCCTGGATCATCCGAACGTCCAGGGCCACGCCGCGCCAGGGCTTGCCGGCATAGGCGCGGGCGAGCGCCGAATGTGCTTTCTGACGCGAAATGCCCGCCACCGCACCGAATGTCGGCGCTGAGAGCCAGAGGTCCATCAGGCGGCAGCCTTTCGTGGGAACAGCTCTGACACGAGCCGGTGGCGAATTGCTTCCGCCTTTCGGCTGTAAGGCTCGCCCTTGAGCGCCTTCTCGACAGTTGCCTGTTTAGACCGTTGGCCTTACACCACTTGTTCAGGGTGGTGCCGCAAAGGATGAAGGCTGCGCGAACAGCAAGGTAGAGGTCGCAACACCCCAAAACCTCGGCTGGCAGAATCGGACCTGAGTTGGTGCATCACGGGTAACAATGCGCTTGATCAGGTATAATATCAGACAAGATATCCGATTCTGCGCTGTTGGCGGCGCTTCGTGGCCTACTGAAGCGGCGAGGGATATCAATGCGGACAATAAGCTCTGAATTGGCAGTGCCTTATCGTTCGGTTCAAAACTACATCAACGGCGAGTCAGAGATGCCCGCCACGTTTTTTCTAAGAGTATGTGATCTTGCTGGCGTTGAAGCTGACTACTTCATCCAAGGTCATTTTCGACCAAGCGGACCGGAGCTTTGGGATGCTGTCTTTCACGCCATGGACCTTGCGGGATTGCTTCCACCGCCGAAGATCAACAGTGACGGTGTGGCCGATTTCTCCGACAGGGATAATCTGGTGAGCACGGTCGCGGCGCACGTGTCAGAGCGTTACGACCGCAAGCGATCCGAGCGCATCACCCTCAAAGGAGCTCGACACGGACGGGATCGGCGCGGCTTCGCGAGCCGGCCCGAACCGAGCGAGGGTTACCAATAGGGTTACCAAATCAGCGGCTGCCAAGCCGCTAGAGAGGAGCGGGGGTTACCAATATTGCGAGCGGAATCAGGCACATAACAATTTTCTGTCGTTCTGCGATTTGCCGCCCCGCGCCGGAATAATTAAATGTCGGTAGAAGAGCCCTAACTCATTGAATTCGCTTACACTGGAGGGTGCGCAATCGGCGCGGCTCGGCGACATTTAATTATTCCGCCTCCACCGCCTCCATTGGTTGTCGCGACGCATCCTTTCAAGGTGAGAACGTTCCGGGAACTTTTGAGCGGGCAAGAACATTTCACCAACAAATCCACAACATGAGGACGATCCATGGCTGACGAAAACCCGAAACAGAGCACTCAGTCGAATACCGAAAAGGATCCGGAGGATTGGGTGACCGGCGACGAGCCGATGACTGGGGCGCAGGCGTCGTACCTGAAGACGCTGTGCGAGGAAACCGGCGAGGCTTTCGACGAAAAGCTCTCGAAGGGTAATGCTTCGAAGAAGATTGACGAGCTCAAGGGGCGTTCGCCGCGCCTCAAGCCGGATTGAATGCCGGCGGCGCGTGAGGGCTCAGCGC
>JACCSN010000427.1 GCA_013812985.1 Hyphomicrobiales bacterium
TTCTCCTGATCGCCGGTCAAATCGACCTGTCAGGTGGCGCCATTTTCGCGCTCGCGGGCATCGTTTCCGTGATCTTGCAACCGGTGATCGGGATCGCGGCCGCGGCGGCGGCCGGAGTGTTGACCGGTGCTGCCGCGGGCGCCTTCAATGGGCTGCTCGTGATACGGTTCGGCATCAACTCGCTCGTGGCCACCTTGGCCTCGATGCTGATATTCCGCTCCATTGCCCATTGGCTCACAGACAGCCAGCCGGTAAGCGGCATCGACATCATGTTCTCGCTTCTGATCGGACAGACCTATCTCCAGGTGTTCACGCTGCGGAGCGCGCTCTTCCTAGTCACGGTCCTCGCGCTCCACGTCTGGCTCAACCAC
The DNA here is from genome assembly GCA_013812985.1 of Hyphomicrobiales bacterium. Next base: position 372 of record JACCSN010000427.1, read on the forward strand.
AGCGTCAACGGCCGCAATCTCTTCGCCGTCGGGTCCAACCCGGCTGCGGCCGAAGCGAGCGGCATCCGCTCGGCCCGCGTCTTCTTCTGGAGCTTCGTGTTCGCCGGAACGCTGGCCAGCCTCGCCGGAGTGCTCCAGAGCGTCTCCATGAACACCGGGTCGCCAGTCTTCGGAAGCGAACTCACGGTGGCCGCTATTGCCGCTGTGGTGGTGGGGGGCACCCGTCTGGAGGGCGGCCGTGGCTCGGCCCTGGGCACGCTGGGCGGCATCCTTACGATCGCCGTTCTGACGACCGCGCTCGAGTTCCAATCGGTGCCTGCCTACATACAACAGATCGTCTTGGGCCTGATCCTGATCCTCCTCGTCGTCCTTGACAGGACGGTCCGGACCAGGCCCGACTCGGGCGCGCATGATCCGTCAGCAGAAGCGGCCCGATTCTAGTGGAGGAAAATACGATGATCAGGAACTCGAAAAGGGTAATCGGGGCAGCTGTCGCAGCTCTGCTGGCGTCCACCGCCTGGGCGACCGCGAAAACCGTGTGCTACGTCACGGCTGCCGACTCGCACGCCTATGTCACCCCGGCCAACAAGGGGCTGAACGATCGTGCTGCGGAGCTCGGCATCGAAATCCTGAGCCTCAGCCAGAACTTCGACGCGCAGACCGGAACGGAGCAGATGAACACCTGCATCGCGCGCCGGGCCGACGGCATCATCCTGTGGCCGCTCGACCCTCAGGCCTATATCCCGGCACTGGCCCGCGCCAAGCAGGCCAACATCCCGGTTGTGCTCATCAACTCGCCGATGGACGAGGCGGCCAACCAGTTTATCGCCTCGTTCACGGGACCTGATGTCTACGAGCAGGGCAAGATCGCGGCGGATTCGCTGAACGAGGCGCTCGGCGGCGAAGGGTCCGTCATCGTGATCGCCGGTCAGGCCGGGAACGGCACGACGATCGGCCGCACCAAGGGCTTCACCGATCGGCTCGCTGAGATCGGCAGCAAGATCGAGGTGCTGGACACCGTCAACGCCGACTTCGATCAGCAGAAGGCGCTGGTCGTCAGCCGCGACTTGATCACCCGCTTCGGCGACCAGATCAAGGGCGTTTACGCCAACGACGACATCATGGCCCGCGGATTTCTGGACGCCTGGAAGGAAACGCGGTCCGGGCAACCCATGCCTCCCGTCGTCGGCATCGGTGGTTCGCGCGATGGCTTTGCGGCCATCAAGGCGGGTGAAATGGCGGCCACCGTTCTCCAGCCCGCGGCGGAAGACGGCAAGCTTGCCATCGATACGTTGAATGACGTGCTGTCGGGCAAGGAGGTGCCGTCGCGCGTGCCGTTAAAGCTCACGACGGTCACAAAGGAGAACGTGGATCAGCTGCAGCCAGCCTTCTAGCGGCAGCGCGAGGGGGGCGGAGCACTGCCCGCTCTGCCCCCTAGAGGTCTGTGCCCGCCGATCTCATGCGATCGCCCGTTCGCGTTCCGGCGCCCAACGGTGGAGTTCCTCGCGGTAGGGCTTTGCGGTCGGCGGAAGCTTACGCCGGAGGTAGTAGTTCGGGTCAGTCCGCTGCCGCAAAACGGCGGGCAACAGATCCCTGTACGCATGCCAGATCGACGGGTCGGGCGGCGGCAGGTCGTTCTTAATGAGTTCGTGAAGCTTGGGAAGATTATAGTAGGGCACCATGGGGAACATGTGATGCTCCACGTGGTAGTTCATGTTCCAGTAGATCCAGCGGCTCACCGGGTTAGTATAGACGGTGCGGGTGTTCAGCCGGTGGTCCACGACGTTCTCGGCAAGTCCGCCATGTTGAAGCAGTCCGGTCATGATGAAGTGCCAGCATCCATAGATGCGCGGAAGGCCTATAACCATGAACGGGATGAGGGCACGCCAGCCCATGCCGGCGGCGAGCATCCAGAGTGTGATGGCGGCGGTGGCAGCGTAGATGGCCATGTGAACACGTGCCGTGAAGATGGCCTTGGGCACCTCGCTTTCGGGAATGTAGTTGCGCTCGTCCGGGCTGACGTTCCCCATGGCGTTGCGCGCGAGGATTTTTAGCGACTCCCACACGTCGTAGATGCCGATGAAGTGGAGCGCCTTGATCAGCATGTTCGGCGGCAGCATCCAGGCGATTTCGGCGTCACGACCCACGATGATCGTATCGGTGTGGTGGCGCGCGTGGCTCCACCGCCAGGAGACTGGGTTGCGCATCACCTGGAACGAGGCGATGTGGTAGACGACGTCGTTCATCCAGCGCGTGCGGAAAGCCGTGCCGTGGCCGGCCTCGTGCCAGCGCGAGTCGCAGGCCGAGCCGTAGAGCACGCCATAGGCGAGCCAGAAGGGTACGCACCACCACGTTCCCCAGAGGTAGATGCCTCCGGCGGCAGTCAGGATATGGAGCATGATCCAGAGAATCGTGTCGCGGACGGCGGGCCCGTCGCGGCGCTGGATCAGCTCCTTCATCACCTTGCGGGGAACCTCCGTGTGATACCAGTCGGCGGCAGCAAGGCCGGCCTCGATGGCACGGCGCGCGGATGGCCCGGTAAGCGAGTAGTCACGCTTGGACCAGGCTGCCTGTGTCTGTTCGTCGCCGATGGCGGGAGCGGGCATGGTGGTCATCAAAAAACCTCCTCGGTCTGCCGCCCTTCGGCCAGCCTCTGTGCGGGAGTGTGGGCCCGTGTTGCATCTGACCGGGCTGCCGGCGATCGCTGCGATGAACTCGCCTTCCGGCGTCAACGCCCTGGATGTGCTTATATAAGTAGTGCGGGAGGGTGCCGGCTGCCAGCGTCACGGCCTCGGCAATTAGGCACGCTTGGCTTACGAACAACGGGTATTTGTCGCCAGCTTTGCAGCGAATTCGGAGGCCGCGGCCGCCGAAACCAACGTCCGGTAAGGTCGGGGTCTAAGAAAGGACTACCCGCCACCAAGGTCGGCTTTGCCGTGCTTTGCGCCCGAAAGGAGATCGTCCGATTCCGGCCAACGCCGGTCATCAGACGTGACCCGCCCATATGTCGAAGAAGGGTCAAAAGCCGAAGTTCGCGTTCAGGCACTCACGGCAGGCAATGACTTCTGCGAACTAGGCCCGAGCTTCACGCGCGCTAAGCGCTTGTTCTACCTATGTTCGCCGGTGCCGTACCGAATTCATGCAGTCCAGAGCTTCGGAGAAAAGAGGCCGAGGAGAGAACAACCGGGCCGACATTCGGGGCAGGGCAGTCAAGAGGTCCTATCCAAAAAGCCCGCATTTCCTGCGGGTTTCAGCTGGCCTTAAAGGCGGGGGAGAATGTTGTGGGGCAAGAGATTGGCGGAGGGAGAGGAACTGCCGTCTAACCTTCTCCGTGCGCCGGGAAAACCGGCAGGTGGTTGCGGATGGAAGTTCCGTACGTTGAAGGCCTAGCCAGCCACGACGGCCCCAAGTCATGCGCAGGCGCTCGCAAGGGTGTCGGCGAAGCGTTGGCAGGGGAGCATGCGGGCCGAGTATCGAGCCGCGAAAAGTTTTCGATCCAGGGTGCCGACGCTGTGGAGAAAAGCGGAAGGCAACACGGGGAGGCGCGCCATGGCGAGCGCCGCTCCGACCCTGCGTGGTCCAAGACCTCGCGCACGCATGGACGCCGCCTGTTCGGGAACCGGGAGATCCTCTGGACGGCCGCTGCCTCGGCATCGGTCCGCATCGGCAAGGGCGCACCCGCAATCCGATGATGA
>JACCSN010000455.1 GCA_013812985.1 Hyphomicrobiales bacterium
GTTCCGGGTTGCGCGGCACGATCTCGAAGCGGGACGGGGCCTTCTTGACCTGCTCCATGACGAAAGCCCGGTCCATGCGTACGCGCTTGGATTCCATCTCCACGTCGCAGCCGGCCTGTTTCAGGACGCCGAGCGCCTCGTCGTTAAGAAAAAGGATGCCGATCTCTTCGAGGATCCGCATCGCGCCATTGTGAACGCGCTCGACTCCTTCCGCATCGAGCGGCTCCACCGGCGCGTCCCGGTTCTGCGGCATCGTCCAGGGCATCTGGTGAATGGCGGCGGTGCCGGCGCGGGTCCGGTTGCCGGCGCGTCCCCCGGAGCGGCGGCCGCGTTGGCGGGGTTCGGCGGCGATATCGAGCATTCGGAGCATTCCTTCCCAATTGCCGCGGCGCGCCGCGGACAGCAGCAGCCGGCCGTGTCCGCGGCCCGCGACCCCGGCTGGGAGCCGCACGCGCATGATAGCAAATCCGAATCGGTGACCGGAAGGCATTTGATCGCGACAGTTCCTTGTTTCGCCACGACAAGTCGGAATTAAAAGTCTCGCAGGTCGCACGGGGGGTTGTGACGGCGAGCCATCTTGATGTTAGGCTCCCGTCACAAGGGTGGAGTGGGAGGCGCGAAGGGGAGCGCTGCCGCGAGGCGCCGGTCCACCCGTCAGCCCGGCCGCGAGCGGCCGACAGACAGGGAGAAGAAGAATGTCATCGCGCGAATTTGAAGGCCGCCTGCATCCGAAGGCGGCGGAGGCGTTGGAGTTGATGGAGCGCGGGCGGCTGAGCCGCCGCGGCTTCATCCGTGTCGCGGCGCTGGTCGGCGTCTCCGCAGCGGCCGCCTACGCCATGGCCGGCCTGCCCGCCCCGGCGTTCGCCCAAACGGGGACGATTCCCTTCAAGGACGACCCGAGCGCCCAGAAGGGCGGCATTCTGCGCGTCGGCATGGCTGTCCAGAAAATGGAGGATCCGGCCAACTTTTCCTGGACGCAGATGTCCAACCAGAGCCGGCAGATCATCGAATACATGACCTTCACCGATCCCGACAACGTCACGCACCCGATGCTGGCGGAAAGCTGGGAAGCCGCCGACGACCTGAAGACCTGGACCTTCCGTCTGCGTCCGGGCGTCAAGTGGCACAACGGCGACGATTTCAACGCCGACGACGTGGTGTTCAACTTCACCCGCTGGATGGATCCGGCGATCGCTTCGTCCAATGCGGGCTTGTCCACCTTCTCGGCCATGTCGGAGGAGTTCGATACGGGCGAGAAGAACGAGGACGGCACGCCGAAGATGGCGAACCGCATGATCGAAGGGACGGTCGAGCGCGTCGACGACATGACGGTCACGCTGCACCTGACCAAGGCCGTTTTGTCGGTGCCGGAAGACCTCTACAATTATCCGACGGCGATCGTGCATCGCGGCTTCAAGCCGCCTTTCAGCGACAATCCGCTCGGCACCGGCCCCTACGTGCTCGCCGAGTTCGCCGTGGACGACAAGTGCATCCTGAAGCGCGCGCCGGCAGAGAACGGCTTCACATATTGGGGCGGCGACGTCTATCTCGACGAGATCCATTACCTCAACTACTCGGCCGAGAATCAGCTGACCGCGCTCGCCGGCGGCGAGGTGGACGCGATTTACGAGTTCGGCGTCGAGCAGATGCCGCTCGCCCAGTCGATGGAAGACGCGCAGATCATCGCCGGCCGCACCGCGCAGTGCTTGACCTGCAAGTTCCGCGTCGACCTGGAGCCGTTCAACGACAAGCGGGTGCGTCAGGCGATCGCCATGTCGCTCGACAACGACGCGCTCAAGGCCCTGGTCTTCCCGGAGGGCGGCGATGTCGGCTGGAACTACCACGTGGCGCCGATCCATCCGGAGCACTTCCCCCTGCCGCCGCTGAAGCGCGATGTCGAGGGCGCCAAGGCGCTGCTCGCCGAGGCCGGCAATGAGAACCTGGAAGTCACGATCGACATCGGCAACACCGACGGGCCATGGCATCAGGCGCTCGCCGAAGCCATGCGCGACCAGGCCGCGGAGGCGGGGATCACCATCAACGTCAACGTGATGCCGGCCGCCAAATACTGGGAGATCTGGACGGAGACGCCGTTCGGCGGCACCGCCTGGACGCATCGGCCGCTCGGCACCATGGTGCTGTCTCTCGCGTATCGCACCGGCGTCGCCTGGAACGAGACGCGCTACTCGAACCCGGAATTCGAGGCGGCGCTCGATGAGGCCGAAGCCACCCTCGACGTCGAGGCCCGCAGGGCGATCATGGAG
>JACCSN010000489.1 GCA_013812985.1 Hyphomicrobiales bacterium
GGCCCGACGAGACGCGGCACATCGTGGTCGCGAACGGCGAAGCCGTGATCTCGCCGGCCTGGTCGATCCACATGGGCGCCGGGACCGGGCCCTATGCGTTCGTCTGGGGTATGACCGGCGAGAACCAGCAATATGACGACGTCGATCCAGTCGACATCGCCTCGCTGCTCTGAAGGAAAGTAATGGACGATACGCTGGCCCGGAATGCTCCTACGGAGGCTTGTGCAGCCGGCACGGCATCCCTGCGCGTCGCGCTCCCGGAAGGAGCGAGCGTCGGCCATTGGCGGTTTGGCCGCCGCCATGAGGAGCGCTTCGATGTCGCCGATCAGCCGATGCACGGCGAGATGGACCCGTTCTTCTTCCTCACCAAGGTGAAGAACTTCATTCCACACGAATATCCCTGCCGCACCGAATTCGCCGCCCATTACCGCGGCAGGCATCCGGTCCCGGCGATCGGCTTCGAGCCCGCCGGCTGGTGGTTCCCGTTCGGCAGCCCACGCGTCGACCTGTCGGGCTTCTGGTTCCGGCCGACGCGGATCGAGTGCTGGGCGGCGACGGGGATCGAAGCGGCGGAGGCGCAGGTGGCCCACTTCCGCTTCGCCACCTGCGGCGGCGCCATCCTGCGGGTGAACGGGGAAGAGTTTGCCAGTCTTTCCCGCTATCAGCGCAACCTTGAGGAGGCTGTCGAGGTCGAGGTTTCCTTAGCGGCCGGCGTCAACCAGGTTGAAGTGTGGTTCGGCGATCTGTGCGAGCGCGACACCCGCTATTATTTCGAGCTCACCCTGCTGGAGGGCCAGGGGCTTTCCGTCGCGGTGCCGGTCCCCGTTCCCCGGGAGCGCGCCGCGGAGATCGAGGAGTTGCTTCATGGCATGCGCTTCGAGCGGTCGTTCTACGGCTCGGGCGAGGTTGCCGTCCTGCTGCCGAAGCCGACGTCGACGGACTACGCCGTGGCCGTCACGGTGACCGGCGATTTCATGTCGACCGAGACCATCCCTGAGCGGCTGCAACTGAAGCGGGGCGAAAGCCGCATCGTGCTCGGCGCCGCCGAGACGCTCCCTGCCGACTTCCGCCATTTCAATATAACTATGACGTGCGGCCCCTTCTCCCTCTCGCGTGTGCTCGGCGTCGAGATCTGCAACCTGGCGGAGGCGCGAACGCCTGCGGGTGCCGTCGAGGAACGTGCCGCCGAGGCGCTCCGTCACGTGGCGGAGCGGGCGGAATCCGACACCGTCCGCGCGCTGACGCGGCTCGCGATTGACGAGAACGGGCCGGACACCGATGCGATGCTCGCGGCGAGCCTGCCGGCAATCGCCGATTGTCACGATTGCGCCGACTTCATCCTCGTCCCGCTGCTCTGGTGCCGGACGGCCTACGGCGACGACATCGGGTCGGCGACCCGCGCCGAGATCGACGACGCCATCCTCGGCTTCCGCTACTGGATGGACGAGCCCGGCAACGACGTTCAGTGGTACTTTAGCGAGAACCACGCGCTCCTGTTCCACACCGCCTGCTATCTTGCCGGCGCGCTGTTCCCCGGCGCGACATTCCGGCGCTCGGGCCGCACGGGCCGCGATCAAAGCGCCGTCGGCCGCGAGCGCCTGCTCGAATGGCTCGATCACTTCGAACGGTTCGAGATGGCCGAATGGAATTCGGCCCCATATTTCCCGATCGATTTCAAGGGCCTTGCCACGCTCTTTGCCCTGGCGCCGGACGCCGACATCCGAGCGCGGGCCGAGCGGGCGATCCTGCGGCTCCTTGAGATCGTCGCGCTGTCCAGCCACCAGGGCCTGCTGACCGCCTCGCAAGGCCGCAGCTACGAGCATTCCTTGCGGCCCGGCCGCACGCTGGAGCTTTCAGCCATTGCCCGCCTGTTCTTCGGGCGGGGCTGGCATGGGCGGCGGTTCCACTCATTGCCGCAGCTGGCCCTCGCGGTCCGCGACCATGGGCTCCGGATCGACGATCGGTTGGCCGAGCTCGCGTCCTGGGCCGGGGACGAAGCGATCGAATGGACGTTCGTGCAGGGGGAGGGCGGCATCGCCGCGCTTTATCACTACAAGACCCGCGACCGTGCCATGGGCTCCATCGCCGCCTATCGGGCCGGCGAATGGGGCTACCAGGAGACCGTGCTGCATTTGCGGCTCGGCGATCGCCCCGAGGCGCAGGTCTGGATCAACCACCCCGGCGAGCGCATCCTGTCCGGCTATGCGCGTCCGTCCTTCTGGGGCGGCTGCGGGACGCTGCCCCGCGTGCATCAATACCGCGGTCTCGCGGTCCTCGATTTCGAGCTGAAGCCGGAACAGGTCGACTTCACCCACGCCTGGCTGCCGGAAGCGGAGATGGACGAGGTCCGCCATGAAGGCGACCGCGTCCTCGTGCGCGCCGGGAAGGCTCTGGCGCTGCTCATCGGCAGCGCTCCATTCGAGCCGGTCAGGGAAGGTCCGACCGCCGGCTGCGAGCTGCGGCTTGCCGGCCGGCGGTCGCGCTGGATCCTGCGCTTGTCGGATATCGGCCGCGAGCGTGATCTGGACGCATTCGCCCGGCGATTCGCCGCGCTCGACGCCTCCGACCTGAGCGACGGAACGATTGCGTTAGATGACCCGGATTACGGCGCAGTCAACTGCCGGCCGGACGGCAGGATCGAGGCGGAGGGCCGGGAAGTGGACCCCGCCACTTGGACCCACGCCGGTCGGGCGCTGCTCCTGCCGAGCGGAAACGCCTTTTCGCTTCCCTCGCATGGCCGGATCGATCCACAATCAGCGGACGCCGCATTGGTCGGCAAAACAAAACCGACGGGAGGTTTCCCATGACCAGACTGAAAACCCTGCTGGCCGCCCTGGCCGCATCGGCCGCGCTCACCACCGGCGCCTACGCCCAGGCCGCCACGGAACTTCGGATGCAGTGGTATTCGGATGGCAATGAAGGGGAGGTGATGCAGGACCTTCTCACCCGCTTCGAGGCGGAGAACCCGGACATCCGCGTGGTCCTCGACAACGTCGCCTATGACGTCATCCAGACCACGCTGCCGGTGCAGCTGGAAGCCGGCAACGGCCCCGACATGGCGCGCGTGACGAACCTGAAGGCGCCCGCGGAGCATTGGCTGGACCTGCGCCCCCACCTGAAGGACCCTGGTTACTGGGAGACGAACTTTGCCGATTACCTCGATTGGATGCGGCCGGAGGGCAGCGATGCCTTGCCCGGCGTCATGACGCAGGTGACGGTCACCGGTCCCTTCATCAACAAGACCCTTTTCGACCAGGCTGGCGTCGAAGTTCCGGTTGAGGGCGCGACCTGGGACGAATGGGTGGAAGCCGCCAAGCAGGTCGCCGCGAGCCAGGACGTGCCGATCGCGCTCGGTTGGGACCGCTCGGGCCACCGCCTCGCCGGCCCGGCCATCTCCATGGGCGCCAAATATATCGGCGAGGACGGCATGCCCGCCGTCATCGACGAGGGTTTCAAGGAGATGGCCAGCCGCATCGCCCAATGGCACGAGGAAGGGACAATGCCGAAAGAGGTGTGGGGCGGCGTCGCCGGCCAGACCTATGCCGCGCTGAACGAGGAGTTCGCCAACGGCAACGTCGTCATGTACGAATCCGGCTCCTGGCAGATCGGCCAGTTCACCAAGACGATCGGCGACGCATTTGACTGGTGGGCCGTGCCGCAGCCCTGCGGGCCCGCCGCCTGCACCGGCCTGCCGGGCGGCGCCGCCCTGGTCGCGGTCA
>JACCSN010000550.1 GCA_013812985.1 Hyphomicrobiales bacterium
AGCGGCCGCATCTACGGACGGCGCAACGGTTGCCTCCTTGACGGATTTGGCGCCGGGCCGGGGTCGCGGCAGCCGGGCGGCGGCCTCCAGCTCATCCGGCATGGCGGTCTGCATGATGCCGGCCGCAGGGGACGAAGCAACCGGCGACTGGATTGCGACAAAGGCTGCGGCATCGTCGGGGAACCGCGCGGAGAAGATGGCGAGCACCAGCGCGAGCGCCGCCGCCAAGCGGCGCCAGCGTCGGCTTCCGTCGGGGCCGCCAGCTTTTCTCATCCGCAACGCAAGAACACCGATCTTATGACCTTAACATGGCGGAGAGGCGGAGGTCTCTTCAGATAGGCGCGAAGTTTTCGGAAGCTTGCTCTGCCCGGCGCGCGCCACTATCGTACGCCACGCTTTTTCAAGCGCCAAGCGGCTTCCCGAGGCTTTCGATGTTCAAAGGCTCCATACCGGCGTTGGTGACGCCGATGCAGAACGGCTCGCTCGATGAGGACGCCTTCCGGCGTTTCGTCGACTGGCAGATCCGCGAGGGGTCGAGCGGCGTCGTCCCGGTCGGCACGACGGGCGAATCGCCGACGCTGTCGCACGGCGAGCACCAGCGCGTCGTGGAGATCTGCGTCGCAGCCGTGGGCGGGCGCGTTCCGGTCATCGCCGGGGCCGGTTCCAACAATACGAGAGAAGCGATCGAGCTCGCCCGCCACGCCGAGGCTGCCGGGGCCGACGCCGTGCTGGTCGTCACGCCTTACTACAACAAGCCCAGCCAGCGCGGGCTCTACGCGCATTTCAAGGCGGTGGCGGATGCGATCACGATACCGCTCATCATCTACAACATCCCGCCGCGCTCGATCATCGACATGAGCGTGGAGACCATGAAGCGGCTTTTCGAGGATTGCGACAACGTCGTCGGCGTCAAGGACGCCACCGCGAACCTCGCCCGCGCCAGCCTGCAGCGGCACGTTTGCGGGGCGGATTTCCTCCAGCTGTCGGGCGAGGACGCCACGGCGCTGGGCTTCATGGCGCATGGCGGGCGCGGCTGCATCTCGGTCACCGCCAATGTCGCCCCAAAACTCTGCGCCGAGTTCCAGGCGGCGTGCCTCGCCGGGGACTACACGACCGCGCTTGTGTACCAGGACCGTCTCATGCCGCTGCACCACGCCTTGTTCCTGGAGCCGAGCCCGGCGCCGACCAAATACGCCCTGTCGCTGCTCGGCCATATGGCGGAGGATGTCCGCTCGCCGATCGTGCCGGTCGGGCCGGAGGCGCGGGCGGAGGTGGAAACGGCGATGCGCCACGCCGGGCTGTTGAACTGACCAGGATGGCGAAGAAACCGGAGCCGGGCCGCAGAAACGTCGCGGAGAACCGCAAGGCGCGCTACTCCTACCAGATCGGCGAGACGTTCGAGGCGGGCATCCAGCTCGCCGGCACGGAGGTGAAGAGCCTGCGGCTGAGCAAGGCCAACATTGCCGAATCCTATGTGAGCCCGGAAGGCGGCGAGATCTGGTTGATCAATTCCAACATCCCGGAATATTTGCAGGCCAACCGCTTCAACCATGAGCCGACGCGGCGGCGGAAGCTGCTCCTGCACAGGAAGCAGATGGAGAAGCTCGTCGGCGGCGTGCAGCGCGAGGGCATGACCATCGTGCCGCTCCGGCTCTACTTCAACGACCGCGGGATGGCGAAGGTCGAGATCGCGCTGGCCAAGGGCAAGCAGGTGCACGACAAGCGCGAGAGCGAAAAGGCGCGCGACTGGCAGCGGGAGAAGGGGCGGCTCCTCAGGGACAAGGGGTAGGCTCGCCGGACGACGCTTTCAACCGGAGGTCCTCGCCACGGACAGATCGGCCGGCAGGAAACGGGGGGATGCGCGGCGCCTCGGGGCGCTCGGGATTTGCGATCCGCAGTCGCGATCAAGCACAGTCGAGCGCCAGTCGGCGCCCCCGCGCGAGGGTAAGCTTCCTCCGTTCGCCTTCGGGACATTCGCCTTTCCCATTCAGCGATCCCCTTTCAGGGTTGCTTCATGCCAGGCATTTTGCATCGACGACACGGCTGGGCTCCCGCGGCGGTCTATTCTCCGACCCCGACGCAGTGCTGTTCCGAGATCTGCCACCGATTCTCATCTCTCCTGACGATCCTCGGGGGACATCGCCAGCGTGTCATCGAATCGGGGCGGCCTCTGACGCGACCAACTTGGCCGTCGCCGTAGATGAGGCGGCGGCAGCTTTTCCGGATCGAAATCGACCAGCTGCATGGGCTTTTTGGTATCGAGTAATCTCTGCCTGATCTGCCTGCCAATTATAGATCCAGCCTGAGCAGCGATCGAGGCGATCATCCGGGGGTCATGACTGATCGAGATCGCGAACATTCGCGTGGTCGTAAGCGCTTTGTCTGCGTACCATGCCCGATAAGCAAGCCAAGCAGTCATCTTGCTTCGAGATCGGATGAAAAGCCACGCCGGAAGTTGCGGATGTCGCGCGCGCATCTCCCCTATCACAATATCGTACGAGCGAAGCATCGGATCTACATTCGTGGACATGCTGCAACGCAGCTGTCTATATCCGGTCAGCGCCAATGGAACGACCGCGAATGGGTGCCGCTCCGCAATCAGCAGAGCCAGTTTCCAATCTTCACAACCTCGGCACGCTGCGCTCGAAGCGACTCATCATACCCGCCCACTTCAAGAACCGCGTCTCGGCGCATCAAGGGTGAACTCGCGCAACCGACGAAGTTCTGTAGAATAAGATGCGGCAGAACGAAGCCTTCCCAGGGAGGGCCTTCGACCGAGATGCGACTTACCCAGTCATTCTCATCAATATCGAACATCCATGTGTACGCGCAAGCTGCGCCATTGCGACAGCGAATTGCGGCCAGCTGCAGCTCCAGTTTGAGTCGATGCCACACGTCATCGGCGTCGAGGGGAGCAATGTATCGGCCCGATGCGTTTGCTATCGCGAGGTTCCGGGCCGCCGCGACGCCACGATTCTCTTGGTGAAATACCCGAACACGGGTGTCCTGCTCCGACGCAGTCTGGGCGATCGACAAAGTATTGTCTCGTGACCCATCATCGACAATGAGTAATTGCTCACCCCCAAGCGGGCTGAGCCGGGCGAACGGGCGGTTGACGGGGGAGTGCGGGGCTGATTCAAGCTTTGGATGCATCGCGCCGCGCT
>JACCSN010000648.1 GCA_013812985.1 Hyphomicrobiales bacterium
CTCATGGAACGCACCGAGCAGTGGAATGGAACTGTCACCGTTGAAGCCAAATATGAGTGTTCCAAGGCACACCGCTCACTCGGGCCGAGCAGGTGATTGCTGTGCGTGGCAATTCAAGGCAGATCCCGATCACTCACTATTTTCATTCCTCTGATCGGGACTCAAGTCCCGCTCTATTCCTGCCGGAGATCACCTCGCTGGCCCATTCCGCCAGTCGGCACGGATCGGCGACCATCCGCTTCCAAGCGGACCTGCTGCTCTAAGCGATCCAGAGCCTCGCCCCCCGCCAGGTTGATGCTGTCACGAGGCTTGCGCCTTCATTCTGTCTGCAAGACGCTCCATGCTTACATGATGTAAGATAAAAAGCGAAGCAGTCAAGCATGATTCTTTTCGTCTTCAGGGGGCACGATGGCGAAGGCGCAACAGCAACGGACCAGGGCAAATGAAGGTATCAAGGGCTCACAAAAGAGGAGGACTCGCGCGGCAAATACGCGGCCCCCAAGTCGGGCCCACTGGGTTGCGCCGCTCACATTAGCAGCACTGATTCTCTTCAGCCTCCTGGTCTGGTGGATGATGTCGTCCTTCGCCGGCAACAACAGCGCGGACACCGCCAGCAGTATCCAGCCTATCGCCGCGCTCGATAGTCCAGATTTCCATTCGCTCCTCGTTGACCCTCAAGATCCCGAGCATCTCCTGTTTGGTAGCCACGCCGGTATTCAGGAGAGTCGCGATGGCGGCATTACCTGGGAGGATGGAGAGCTACGCAACGCCGACGCTATGCAACTAGCATCGAGTCCCAAAGCACCGGAGACGCTCTACGCCACCGGCCACGACGTCTTCCAGGCCAGTCATGATAGCGGGCAGACCTGGCAGCCAGTAACACACAACCTCCCCGGTACCGATATCCACGGATTCGCCCAGGACCCGACAGACCCGCGGCGTCTCTACGCCCTCGTGATGGGTGCAGGAACCTTCACCTCCGCCGACGGCGGGACGACGTGGCAACCCCTGCCCACGCAGCCCTCGGGTGACGGTATGCACATTGCCCTCGCTGCCAGCGCCGGATCCCTCTACGCGGCAACGGATAGGGGCCTCATGGTAAGTCGCGACGGTGGCCAGTCTTGGCAAGCGCTTCCATCGCAGCCGAGTGGTGAAATCATGAGTCTTGCCGCTCCCGTCAGCGATCCACAATTGCTTTACGCCGGTACACCCACCGGCTTAGCCAAGAGCACGAATGGTGGCGAGAGTTGGACAAACCTCGGACCGGACGATGTTCCCGTCCTGGCGGTCGCTGTGACGCCAAGCGACCCCAACCGGGTTTTCCTGCTCAGTGACGCCGGTGCCGTCTACCGCAGCGTAGACGCGGGTGTGACCTGGCGTTAGACGGAAGTACATAGAGGATCATGGCATGAACATTCATCGTTACAGACTGGACGGGAGCGGTCTCACCCGCGTGCTGGGGGAGCTTGAGGCAAAGATCATGGAGACCGTCTGGGATCTCGACAGGCCGACCGGTAAGGAAATTTGCGATGCTCTCGGCTCCGGTGCCCACTACAAAACGGTCCTCACTGTCGCAAATCGCCTCGTCGAGAAAGAATTGCTCGTGCGTGAGACCACGGGCTCTCGTGCTTTTCGCTACCATGCTGCCGAGAGCCGCGAGGTCTTCCTCCATCACGTCGCCGCAAATGTGGCAAACGGCCTGGTAGCTGACTTTGGCGTGCAGGGCCTCGCCCAGTTGGTTCAGGCGGCGGAAACGCTCGATCCGGCCTATCTCGATCAACTTGAGCAACTAGTACGCGAGCGGAAGGGGGGGCAATGAAGCGGTGGAAATACCTTCTCACGCGCTGGCGACGTGACCGTATGTTGGCCCCCGCCGTGGCGATCGGTCTGGGGATCGCGGTACTGATGGTCAACCCAACCCCGCTCCTCCCGCTTGCCCGGGCTTATCGGTCACTCTGTGAGCAGTATCCCCTCCTCGCCCTGCTGACCTTCCACGCCCCGCCGGTTCCGCTTGTGCTCCTGTTGATCCTCGCCGGAATCGTCATGATCGCTGCCACCTGGGCCGGCTTGACCGGATTGATTGGCACCCACCGCTTCAACCAGCGCGTCCGGCGAAATGCGCTGCCCCTGCCGCCCTACCTCGCCCGCGCTGGTGCCGGCCTGGGGATCGCTGATCGGCTGACCTACCTTGGATGGAGAACGCCGGCAGCGTGCTGCTACGGGCTTTTTTGGCCACGCGTCGCCGTCACCGCCGGCTTGATCGCCCAACTAGACGATGAAGAACTGATCGCTGTGCTCGCCCATGAGCGTCACCACCTCAGGCGCCGCGATCCTCTGCGCTACCTTCTCCTGCACGCCCTGACTACAGCCACGTTCATGTTCCCGGTGGCTCCCGCCCTCCGACGGCGACAGGAAGCGCGGATCGAGCTGGCCGCCGACCGGGCGGCACTCGCAGAGGCCCCTCGTGGGGCACTTGCGGGAGCACTGCTGGCGGCTCTGCATGTCTCCCGGGAACGAGTCCCTGGTACGGCCTGGCTGACCGCAACGGAAGCGCGCATCGCCCAGCTGAGTGGACGTGCCCTCATGCTGGAGATCCCGGCCCGACTCATGGTTGCCAGCGTCGGACTCGCCGTCATCATCGTGGTGAGCATGATTGATCTCGCCGTATCCGCGGACCTGGTCGAGATGGTTTGCGCCTTGTGCACCGGCGGTGCCTGAGGAGGTGACCGGGATGCTTCGTGACACGATCCTCGACTGGTACGTCTTCATGAGCTCGCTGAGCGTCCAACTCACAACGGACGTATTGCTTCTGGATCAACGTGTCGGCATCCCCTTAATCAGCGCGCTGCTGCTTGGTTTCATCGGTGCCGCGGCACCCTGCCAGCTCACTCAGAGCGTTGGGATGGTGGCCGTGCTCGGTCAAACGACCGCGGGACGGCCCCGCTGGCGGGCGACTCTCGCCTATCTCGCCGGCAAGGCGCTCGTTTACACGTCGTTA
Source organism: Hyphomicrobiales bacterium (assembly GCA_013812985.1). Next base: position 2,999 of record JACCSN010000648.1, read on the forward strand.
GGTGTCCTGGCGGTGGTGGTCGGGGCCAGCCTCTCGGAACTCTCCATTCCGGTCTTCGTAGCCGCGCGGAAGGTGCTTGGCCCGCTGATGATCGTCGTCGGGCTTGGCATGATTGGGGCGCTGCGATTCACTTGGGTACCGGGACATCCTGTCGCCCTCCGGCTGCGGCAGACACTGCGGCACCGTGCGCAGGGTGCACCGTTTCTGCTCGGGGTAGCCTTCGGCTTTGCCTTCTGCCCGACCCTCTTCGCTCTCTTCTTCGGGTTTCTTATCCCGCTCGCACTCTCACGGCCGGACGGTGTGCTCTACCCCGCGCTCTTCGCGCTGGGGACCGCGCTTCCGCTACTGACGATCCTGGGTCTGCTCACGTTTGCCGGGGGATCCCTGCGGCGCTACGCACGACAGATCGGACGCGGCCAGCAGGTCGTTGCCGTGCTGGCCGGGGCGCTGCTGGTCATCGCTGGTCTCCACGACACGGTACTCTATTGGCTAATCTAATATGTCCCCGCCTCCAGTCCTGATATCCACGGCGAATCGGCCCATGACAGAGGTTCCGCGATTCCTATATCTTACAAATTGTAAGAATAGAGTGGAACCGTGGTGGAGGTCTCGACTATGGAGTTTCATGTGGCAGCATTGCCGTTCCTCTTCTTCTAGGCCCGTCCACTGATGATGGTCGTGTGTCTGGTTGGAATGCGCAAAACGGCGTGCGGGAGGCCGGTGGCATCTGTGGAGTCCACGTCGCCCTCATCGTCTGAGGCGCGCGTCGCCGCTTTCGAAACCCAACGTGCGACGATCCAGTCCGAGCTTTTGACGTTGCGGACGGAAGAAGTGAAGCCAGCCCCGGGCAATCACCGTGGTAGGGTTCCTCCAAAAGCGGCTGCAACGCCCGGGGTCCGACATGCCGCTCAGTAGCTCGCCTGGGAACGAGATTCGTGACGATAAGGCAGCCGACCCAGCGACGCGGTCCCAGCGCTTGAGGATCATCGTGGCGGTACTCGCGGCACTGGCCATCGTTGTGTCGGCCTGGTTCGTCGGTGAGGGTCAGGGCTTCGATCAGATTGGACGAGCCGGCGTCAACAGGGGACTTCTGCCCAAGATCGGCGAGCCGGCCCCCGACTTCACCACGACCATCATCGATCAGCACGGCCGCCCGGTCATGCGCGTCAATCTTTCCGGCTTCCGAGGTAACGCAGTCTGGCTCAACTTCTGGGGATCGTGGTGCCCACCCTGTCGAGCCGAGATGCCAGAGATCCAGGTGGCCTACGAACAACTCAGACCACGCGGGCTGGTCTGGCTGGCCGTCTCGCTGAATGAGCCAGCAGAGGAGGCAGCGGCATTCGCGACCCTCAACAACGCCACTTACCTGATCGCCTCCGATCCAAATCGCACCGACACGGCAGCGGACTATCCGATTGCCAACTTCCCCACCCACATCCTGATCGACGAGCAGGGCATCATCCGCGATATCGTGATTGCCGCCATCGACACCGAGGAGATCATCAAACGAGCGGAGCAGATCCTGCCAGACCAGCCGTGACCATGAGGTTGCACTAAATCCAGGGACGGGCAGGTGAAGCGAATCAGCCAGGTATGCGGGAAGCTAGCACCTTGCAAAACAGACGGGGAACCGAGACGAGGACGAGGACCGTGCTTCAGCGCGCACTCCTGCCGTGGCTGACCATCGGCAGCGGTGCGATCGTGCTCCTTGCGCTGTTCGTTCTGCGCGGCAGCGGTGAACCGGTGCTGATCGGAACCATGCTAGGCGGCTCCCCCGCCCCTGACTTCACCCTGACCGATCATCGTGGGAAGCCGGTGAGCCTGAGCGACTTTCGCGGGAAGGTGATCGCCCTAACCTTTATCTACACCGATTGTCCTGATGTCTGCCCGATCACCGTTAAGAACCTGAGCGCAGCCAATGAACAATTGCCTGAGGAGAAGCGCGATGATGTCGCGCTCATCGCCATCACCGTCGACCCCAAGCGAGATACGCAAGCGGCGCTGCGCGCCTTCTCGGAGCGGCACGGCCTCGTTGAGAACCCCAACTGGTATGCGCTCCGAGGTGATGCGGCAACGCTTGAGCGGATCTGGCACGCTTACGGCATCTATCCTGGGACTCGTCTCGCCACGCCGGTTCAGGAGCACACCACCCCCGCGCTGGGAACGCCCGTACCCGGAGGCGGCCAAGGACATACGGACGCGATCTACCTCATCGACCCAGAAGGTCGTGAGCGTGTCCTGATGCGCTCATACATCGAGGTCGACTCGCTAGTACATAACCTTCGAGTCTTGGCGGACTGACCCGCCGCTTCGCGGCACAGGCCGTAGCCAAACCAATGACATCCGCGAAAAAGAGATCGCGGCAGCCGCCTCGATCGGCCACCAACCAATTGCATTATCTTGACGGCATCGGGTATTTACCGTTATCTTACATATTGTAAGATTCGGCAAAGGATCACGAGTGTCCGGCGTCCGACTCCCCACCCCTCAACGCCAATGACGCTCACGAGCACGCCGGACGACGGCAGGCCGAAGTAATCGCAAGTGGAGTGAAACGATGCATAACACCACCCGCACTATCCTCGTGGCCCTCGGCGTCGCGCTCCTGGTCGTTGTCCTGGTTCCGCTCGTATTGATGATGGGGATGATGAGCGTGATGCCCGGTGGCATGAGCGGAATGATGAATGGAGGTGGTTGGATGCTAGGCAGTTTTGTACTGGTCATTCTGGTGGTAGGCATCGCGCTTCTCGCGATCGGTGTCGTCAGACGCCGATGACAGCAACGCTAATTCTGAAACCTGGATCAGTTAAGGAGATCGGACTCGCGATGCGCAAACATCAGATCTTTCCCCTCATAGTCATCGTACTCGCCTTTCTCGGCGGGATCGGCTTGTTCACAAGCGGGATGCGCACGTTTGCCCACGACGAGAGTCGGTGCGGCACCTCGGCCTGCGACGGCCCGTTCATGGGAATCACTGATGCAAACGCACCTTACGACCTTCGCTTCATCGACGAGATGGTGATGCACCATCAGGGCGCGATCATGTCCTCCGAGATGATGATCGCCGACTCCGAGCGCCCCGAGCTTCGGGACTTGGCGCAACGTATCCAGGAGGATCAACAGCGCCAAATCGACCAGATGCTTGCCTGGCGTGCCGAGTGGTACCCCGACGCGCCGACCCCTGCGATGGACAGCAACCCCATGGGCCAGATGATGGATGGCACGGGAATGATGGGTGGCATGATGGGCGGTGAAATGACCGACCGGATGTTCCTGCGGATGATGATTCCCCACCATCAGCTTGCCATCGAGATGGGGGAAGACGCACTGGTCAACGCCGATCATGAGGAACTGAAAACGCTCGCCCAAGAGATCATCGATGGCCAGTCGGCAGAGATTACGGAGATGGAACGCTATCTGAGTGACTGGTACGACGAAGAGTCGACTCGTGATGCCGCCGCCGCAATGCGCACCATGATGGGAGGCTGCTGATGGTACGGTGCACGTCCAACGACGCTACGATGATTATTGATACTGCCGGAACGCGCACATAAGCCCTCGATCTTCCCAAGCAAGTTGCCTTTGGCGGCGAACGCCGGCGGGGAAGATCGCCGCCATGATCGGTGGTGGCATCAATGATGCCCCCGCGCTGGCGCAGGCAGACGTGGGAATCGCGATTGGATCGGGGACTGATCTGGTGATCGAGGCGGCCGACGTCGCCGTGCTCGAGAACGACATCTTCGACATCATCCGTACCGTAGCGCTCTCCCGGCCGACGATGCGCAATATCCGCCAGAACCTCTCCTCGCCTTTGCCTCCAATGGTTTCTAGAGTCAGTCCGCCCGTTCCATGCAGGCAGCGGCGACTGACACCTCACGACCACGTGAGCAATCGGCTCGACCCGGGACTGGCATCCATTATGCTGACTCCATGGGGAGAACGGGGCATCATTGTTCCGGCAGGGGAGGCGCCGAGCGAGCTCGCCCTCAACGCGGCCAACCGAGCGCTCACAGCAAAGACAGATGAGGAAGGGGAGACCACGCGATGTGCTTTGTGCCAACCGCCCACGACAGTGAGGAATATGTGCTCGATAACGCCCAGATGCGGGCGTTCATCACCGAGGTGAATGCGATTCGCCAGGCGGAGCCAGATCCGCACGCGGTGATCGCCGCGATTCGGCCGCACTTCGCCACGCTCCTTGGCGACAGAACGTGGCT
>JACCSN010000552.1 GCA_013812985.1 Hyphomicrobiales bacterium
GGGGAGGAGGTCGCCGATTTCCCTCGGCGCGTCGCCGAAAACCCCGCCCTGCTCGGCGCTCCGCGCGCTTTTCCGTCTCGACCCCCCGCCGTGTTGGATGTACGACGGCCGCATACGACTTCGGAACCGGTGTCACGAACTGGATGGAGTAGGAACATGAGGATCATCGCTTACGCAACGTTGGCCGCGCTCGCCGTCGCGACGCTTGGGCCCGCTTCGGCCCAGCCGAAGACCGTCGCCATCACGGCGATCGTCGAGCATCCGGCGCTGGACGCGGTGCGCGATGGCGTCAAGAAGGGGCTCGCCGATCTCGGCCATGTCGAGGGCACGGACGTGACCTTCACCTACGAGAGCGCGCAGGGCAATCCGGCCACCGCCGCCCAGATCGCTCGCCAGCTCGTCGGCGACGCGCCGGCGGTGATCGTGGCGATCTCCACCCCCTCGGCCCAGGCGGTCGCCGCCGCCACCAAGGACGTCCCGGTGGTCTTCTCCGCCGTGACCGACCCGGTCGCCGCCCAGCTCGTCGCCTCGATCGACGCGCCCGGCGCCAACATCACCGGGGTCTCCGACATGGCCCCTGTCGGCGATCATATCGCGCTTATCCGCGAGATCACGCCGGAGGTGAAGCGGCTCGGGGTCATCTACAATCCGGGCGAGGCGAATTCCGTCTCGACGCTCGGCGCGCTCAGGACGGCGGCCGAGGCGGCCGGCATCGCGCTGGTGGAGACGACCGCCACCAAATCCGCCGACGTGCAGGCCGCGGCGCGCGGGCTGGTGGGCAAGGTCGACGCCATCTACGTGCCGACCGACAACACGATCGTCTCGGCGCTGGAATCCGCGGTCGGCGTCGCGGCGGAAGCCAAGCTGCCGCTCTTTGCCGGCGACGTGGACAGCGTCGATCGCGGCGCGCTCGCCGCCGTCGGCTTCGACTACGCCCAGGTCGGCATCGCGACGGCGGCGATCGTCGACCGCGTGCTGAAGGGCGAGAAGCCCGGCGACATCCCGGTCGCCTTCGCCGCCGGCAGCGACCTGCGGCTGAACAAGACGGCCGCCGCGGGCATCGGCCTGACGTTCCCGCAGGCCGTGCTCGACCGGGCCGCCAAGATCATCGAATAGAACCCCGAAATCGCGGCGGGCCGTCCGGCTCGCCGCGACAAGCTCAATCCATGTCCGCCTTCGCCTTCTTCGGCGCCGTCGAGCTCGGCCTCGTCTACGCCTTCGTCGCGCTTGGCGTGTTCCTGTCGTTCCGCATCCTGGATTTTCCGGACCTCACCGTCGACGGCTCCTTCCCGCTCGGCGCCGCGGTGACGGCGGTCTGCCTGATCGCCGGCTGGAACCCCTGGGCGGCCATGGCGCTCGCCGCGGCCGCCGGCGCGATGGCCGGCTTCGTCACCGCCTACGTCAGCGTGCGCTTCCGCATCCTGCACCTGCTCGCGTCCATCCTCACCATGATCGCGCTGTTCTCGATCAATTTGCGGATCATGGGCCGGCCGAACGTCGCGGTGCTCAACCAGGAAACCGTGCTGACGCCCTTCTACGGGCATGGGCTCCAGGACTACCTCGTCCGCCCGCTGTTCCTGCTGGGCCTGGCGGCGGTGGCGTCGCTTCTCCTGGCGCTGTTCCTGAAGACCGATCTCGGCCTCGCCATGCGCGCCACCGGCGCCAACCCCCGCATGGCGCGGGCGCAAGGCATCCGCGTCGGCGCCCAGATCATGGCGGGGGTGGCGCTCTCCAATGCGCTGGTGGCGATCGCCGGCGCGCTCTTCGCCCAGACCAACGGCTTCGCCGACGTGACCTCCGGCCTCGGCACCATCGTGGTCGGGCTCGCCGCCGTCATCGTCGGCGAGACGCTCATCCCCCGTCGCGGCATCCTCATGGCCATACTCGCCTGCGGGCTCGGCTCCGTCCTCTACCGGCTCGCCGTGCAGTTCGCCCTGGGTCTCGACGTGCTCGGCCTCACCGCCTCCGACCTCAACCTCGCCACCGCCCTCCTCGTTCTCGTCACGCTCATCCTGCCGCGCCTCCGCCAGCGGGGCGTTGCCGCGTGATCACGGTCGAGAACCTGTCCGTCGTCTTCAATAAGGGCACGCCGCTGGAGCGCCGCGCCCTGAAAAACCTGTCGCTGGAGATCGGCGACGGCGAGTTCTGCTCGGTCATCGGCTCCAACGGGGCCGGCAAATCCACGCTCCTCGCCGCCATCGCCGGCGACATCCCGCCCGAATCCGGCCGCATCCTGCTCGCCGGGCGCGACATGACGCGCCGCTCCGCGCGGACACGGGCGGCCCTCACCGCGCGCGTCTTCCAGGACCCGCTCGCCGGCAGCTGCGGCGCGCTGACGATCGGCGAGAACCTGGCGCTCGCCGCCAAGCGCGGCAAGCGGCGGTTCCTCGGACCGGCGCTCGGCCGCAAAGCCCTTGCCGCGATCCGCGAGCGCGTCGCCGAGCTCGGCATCGGCCTGGAGAAGCGGCTCGATCAGCCGATGGGGTCGCTCTCCGGCGGCCAGCGCCAGGCGCTCGCTTTGGTGATGGCTACGCTTGCCCCGTCCTCCGTGGTGCTCCTCGACGAGCACACGGCCGCGCTCGACCCGGCCAACGCGGAATTCGTCCTGGGACTGACCGCCACCCTGGCGGCGCGCTTCGGCCTCTCCGTGCTGATGGTCACCCATTCCATGCGCCAGGCGCTCGATCTGGGAACCCGCACGATCATGCTGCACGAGGGCGAGATCGTCTTCGACGTGCGCGACCCGGCGCGCCGCGCGCTCACCATCGAGGATCTCGTCGCCCGCTTCCGCCAGGCCCGCGGCGGCCAGGAGCTTGCGGAAGACCGGCTGCTGGCGAGCTGACCACCGGTTTCGCTTCAAACCCCCTCATCCTGAGGAGGCCCGCAAGGGCCGTCTCGAAGGATCATACAGAGCGCGCTGGATACCTCCTCGTCGATCATCCTCCTCCGCGGCCGCGCGTTAACCACGTTTCGTTTCTTCCCGTCGACAATTGAAGAAACATTTCGGCAACCGCGAAACCATTTCGCTTCTCGCGCGTAAAGGATCGGAAGCATCGCGAAGTTAAGTTCATTCTCAGAGAACCCGATGAGGGTCATGGGAGCGCCAAGATGAAGACCGAGACAAGCAAAGTTCTGGCCCTGGTCACAGCGATCGTCTTAACCGGCGTCGGCGCCGTGGAGATGACGCGCAGCCCCGCGCAGGCCAATCCGGCCGTGGTGGCCGGCGGCGCGGCCGGCTATGCCGCCGAGCGCGTCGAGGGGGCTTTCATGGTTGTCGCCGAACTCCCGCCGGTCGCGCCGGTGATGGTGCCTTTGGCGATGAAAGGCGATCTCCTGCCCGCCGGCTGCGCCGGCCCGTTCGAGCCGACGTTCGCGGCGGAGTGCATCGATACCGCCTACGAGGTGGAGTCCGGGCCGTATGTCGTCGTGGAAGCGCGCGGCGAGTCCACGTCGATCCTGACCCGGATGATGGGCTACACGATGGCCGGCCTCTGATCCAACCTTCCATACAGTTCCAAAACACGCCCGCCGGCTCATCCCGGCGGGCGTTTTGCATCTTCGAGCTCGTTCGGCTTTGGCGGCCGGCTGACTGCGCGTGACCGGACGTTGTCTGCCGCTGGATGCGCGGGCAGGGTCCGGCGGCATCCCGGCACGACCGCGCTCGCGTGTTCGGCCCCGTCGGGACGATCTCTTGACGAAAAACCCCCGGTCGCGGGCGACCGGGGGTGTTCGGATCAAGCCCTGCGGCGCCGCGTTACAGGTTGCAGCGGTGCCAGTAGCCGTCATAACCAAGGTAGTTCCCGGTGTTCCAGTTGAACGACCGGTATTTGCGCGCGCAAGCCTCGTGCCAGCTCGAGCCGCCGTAGCCTCCGCCAATCTGGCTGCCGACGATCGCGCCAACCGCCAGACCGGTAATGATGCCGGCGCCGATGCCGATGCCGTTGTTGTATCCACCGCCATAGTACCTTCTACCGCCGCCATAATAGTAATTGTTCGTATAGTAGCGGTTACCAGAATACCGGCGTCCCTGGTAGTTCCGCCCAGCATAGTGGCGCGGACGCGAATAGCCCCGGCTATAGCGCGGGTAGCGGCGGATCCGCCGGTCCCAACGCTGCACCTGCTCGATATTGGCGCTCTGCCCGTCGGTGATCGCCGCGGGCGCGATTCGCGGCAGCGCCTGGGCGGGGACGAAGCTCGTCGCCGCGGAAGTGACCGCCACCGCGGCGGCGACGAAAGTCGAAACGAATCGGTTCATAGCTGCACTCCCTGAAACCGCCCCCTCAGGCGCCTTCAGCGTTCCTTCCAACTGAACGCCCGGCCCGGAAAAAGGCGTCGCGACTCCTGATCACGTTTCCGGGAGCACATCAACGGGAATGCCTGGTGACCACGTCGCTCCGCGCTCCTTCTCCCCTTGCGGGACTCGGCGCACCTTCTCCCCTTGCTTGCGGGAGAAGGTGGCTGCGGAGCAGCCGGATGAGGGGTGTCGCGAAGCGATCTGTGCTGCGCCGGCCTCGAAGCTCGCGCATTCGTCCGGAAAGTTCGCACTCGACGTCATCCCCCTCTCCCAACCTTCGGCTGATGCCGGCCACCCTCTCCGGCTTTGCGGAAGGAGGGGAAAGCGGAGCCATTGCCGGTCAGCGG
>JACCSN010000593.1 GCA_013812985.1 Hyphomicrobiales bacterium
GCGCTGACCAGCGGGATGCCGCAGGCCAGCGCCTCGAAGACGCGGATCGTGGGTATGCCGGGGAGGGCGGTTGCATAGGGCCGGCGCGGCACATGCACGGTCAGGCGATATCGGGCAAAAACCTCCGGCACGGCGTGGTTGGCGAGCCAGCCGCGATAGCGGATATTCCGGCGGCGGAGTTCGGCCCGAGCTTCATCCGGGTAGCGAACTCCGAAGAGGTCCGCCGAGAGCCCTAGCGCCGCAACCGGGTCGAGCAGGAACTCGCGAATCTCCTCGCTCCGTTCGTCGTCGCCCCAGTTGCCAACCCAGACAAGGTCGCCCACCTGTTCGTCCGCGATTCGCGGAAAGAAGATGCTGGTGTCGGCCGCTTCGTGCCAGGTCCAGGCATTCTTCGCCCAGCCGCAGCTCCGGTAGATGTCGGCGATGGCCGACCCGAAAGCCAGCACGCCGTCGAAGCCGCTGAGATCGAAGCGGCGCATCTCGTCCGGGCTGGTCGCGGCGCGGTGGTGCGTGTCGTGGAAGAGGAGCAGGAAATCGCCGCCGCCAGCCCTGAGCCGGCCGAGTCGGTTGACGAAAGGCGGTTCGTTCCATTCATGCGCGATCACCAGATCGGCGTCGCCGATCAGCGTCTCCGGATCGTCCATGGCCGGGTCGTAGAAGCGGGGCCGGATCGTCGGGAAGGCGCGCTCGAAGCTCTCCAGGGCCGCCGGACCGTGGTCGGCCAAGAGATTTTCCCGGCTCCACGCCGCGCGCGGCTCGAAGACCTCGACGTGATGGCCCTTGCGCTGAAGGGCCGTGACGACGCCGCGCAGAAAATGCGCGTTGCCGTTGTTCCAGCAGGAGGCGATCGCATGAACGAAGAAGACGACCTTCATGCCGAAGCTCGGAGCGGCAAGGTCGGGCGAAATCGGTGAGGCCTAGCCTCGGCAAGAGTGCGGTAAAGGTCCAGATAGGCCTCGACCATCCGGGCCGCGGAGTAGCGCCGGGCGCGGCGGCGGGCGCTCTGCCCTAGCAACTCGGCGCGTTCGGGATCGAAGAGAAGCGCCTCCATCGTGTCCCGCAAAGCATCCGCATCGTCGGGATCGACGAACAGCGCGGCATCGTCCCAGAGCTCACGCAAGGTCGGAATGTCGCCCAGCACCAGCGCGCAGCCGGAGAGCGCCGCCTCCAGGATCGCCAGGCCGAACGGTTCGTAGCGGGCGGGCGACGCGAACACCGCCGCTTCCGCCATGCGCGCCGCGATATCCTGCGACGGCAGCCGGCCGAGGCAGACGACGTTGGCGGGCGTGGCCAGGGTGCTGCCGTCCGGCGATGTCGTTTCACCGGCGATGAGAATGGGCCAGGAAATACCCTCCGCCGCCTTGCGGAGCGTGCCGATGTTCTTCGCCTCATCCCACAAACGGCCGGCCCCGAGCGCCATCGCGCGCTTCGCCGCGCCGGCAAAGGCCGCGGGGTCGCGCCCGTTGGCGATGATCCGATGGGCGCGGGGCGCGCCGTGATGGGAGCCGAATTCGCGGAAATAAGCGGCAGTCGGAGCAACGACCATGTCCGCCGCTTCGACCCCAGCTCTGACCCGCTCCTCGTAAAGCGACCACTCAACGGGCAGCGGAGTTCGGCGACACGCATGCCACCAGGAGCTCACGTCGGAATGCGCGGTGACGAGGACCGGTGCGCTGAACGGCAGCGCGGCATGACCGTAGCCGTTCAGATGCACGATGTCGGGCCGCTGCTCGGCCTCCAGCTCCAGCAGGAGCTCGCCGGAGAGCTGCAGATCGGCTTCCGGTTCGCTCATCCATTCGAGCCGGAAGTCGGTTCCAAGCAGCGAGACGTTTTTCAGCGCTCCCGCCTCGGCCGCCTGGTCGGCGCTCGGCTTGCCGCCCATGACGAGAAGCGTCACCTCGACGCCGCGCCGGCCGAGCTCGGAGGCGAGCTGCAGCGCGAACGTCCAGACGCCGCCGACGCTGTCGGCGGTCATGAGCACCTTGCGGATCGGCTGAGGCGGCGTCACGCCGCCACCTGGCGTTCCAGCGCCTGAAGCGGTAGCGGCCGTGCCTCCTGGATATCGCTGAAGCTCACATATTCATTGAGGTAATGGGAAACCGCACGTTCCCACGCCTGATCGTCCGGAAGCCCCCAGAGTTTTCTGTAATCTGGCGAGCCCGGATAGGGAAACAGCGGCACCGGGTCGTTGGCCCAAACGCCCTCGGCGCGGAGCCGGCTCCGCCATTCCTGCACCATGCCGTCGTCATCGTCCGGGACTTCGATGAGATTGGCCTGGACGAAGGGTACGTGCCGCCGGGCAAAGAGGAGCAGCTCGGCCAGCTCGTCGGTGCTGAGCTTGCACTTCTTGTCCAGCGCGTCGCGCCCCTCCGGTGTCAGGCTTTCCACCCCCGCCTCGATCGAGACGCAACCGGCCTCCCCGAGGAGGCGGAGCATATCCGGCTTCCACAGGTCGATCCGGGTTTGCACGCCGAATTTCAGGCCGCGGCCGACCAGCGCCTGGAGGAGCGGGCGGTTCGGGAGGAAGATCTCGTCGATGAAATAAACGTATTCCACGCCTTGCGCGATCAGCCGGTCGAGTTCGGCCAGGATCGGCTGGAGGTCGCGGCGGCGGTATTTGTCGCGGTAATTCTCCTTGGCGCAGAAGGTGCAATGGTAGGGGCAGCCGCGCGACGCCTCCACTTCGGCCCCGGGGCCGGACGCCGGCGCGTCGAAGCGGTGGTGGTGGTGCTCGTGACGGCGGATCCACTCGTCGCCCCATCGGAGCGGCGGGAGATCGGTGAAGCGGGTAGCGCGCGGGCCGCCAAGCACTTTCGTCTCGCCGTTCCGGCGGATCGCTGTCCCGGCCAAATCGCTGCCGCCATTGGCGATCTCGACCAGCGCCTCCTCACACTCGCCCATCACGGCGATGTCGACGGCAAGCTTGCGCACCGCGGCGCGCGGCGTCGAGGACGCATGCGGGCCGACCGCGACCTTCAGCCCGCCGATCCCGTCGAGAGCCTGCAGCGTCTCCTGCGGGACGCGGAGCTCCGGCGGGGCGCAGCGCCAGAAAAGGTAGCTCGGCGCCGTGGTGACCACCGTCATGTCGGGCCGAAGCGAACGCACCTCCGCGGCGACATCTCCCGTGGACATCCCGAAGAGGTGTCCGTCGATGATCTCGACCTGGTGGCCGGCGGCTTGGAGCAAAAGCTTGGCCGCCCCGTATTCCAGCGGCAGATGCGGATGACGGCAGCCGAAATAGATGCTGCCGTCGAACGACCAGGCGGGATTGACGAGCGCGACCTTCATGCCAGCTCCCGTTCCCTGCCGGCCGGCGCTTCGGCGAAGGCGATACGCAGCCAGTCGGCGAGGCGGCTGAGCCCGTCGCGAACGCTGGTCGCGGCGCGCCAGCCGGAAGCATCCCGGAACGCCGTCGTGTCCGACACATACCAGGGCTGGTCGCCGGGCCGCCAGCGATCGAAGCCGATCACCGGCCGCTCCCCGGTGATCTCCTCGATCAGGCGGAGGAGCTCGCGAAGGCTCAGCGTGTTGTCTGGCCCGCCGCCCAGATTGAAGGCGCGGCCGCAGACGACGTCGATCCGGTCGATGCCGAGGAGATAAGCGCTGACCGCGTCGTCCACATAGAGCACGTCGCGGACCTGGTAGCCGTCGCCATAAATGGTGATCGGCTTCCCCGTCAGCACGGAAATCAGGAAATGCGCCACCCAGCCCTGGTCCTCGGTGCCGAACTGGCGCGGACCATAAAGGCAGCTCATCCGAAACACCGCGCTCCTGAGGCCGAAGACGCGCGCGTAGTCGAGCACATATTGGTCGGCGACACCCTTTGAGCAGCCATACGGGCTGTAGAACGAAAGCGGGGTCGCCTCGCCCAGGCCGCCCGAAAATGCCGGGTCGCCGGGGGCGTAGCGCTCCCCGTCGCGTACCATCGCCTCAACCGGCATCAGCTTGCCATAGACCTTGTTGGTGGAGGCGAAAAGCACCGGCGCTTCGGGAGCAACCGCGCGCACGGCTTCCAGCACGTTCAAGGTGCCGCGGGCGTTGACCTCGAAATCCTCCACCGGGTCGGCGACGCTGGTCGTGACGGCGACCTGGGCGGCGAGATGGATGACCGCCTTCGCGCCGCGCATGGCCTCGTGCAGCCGGCCGGGGTCGCGAATGTCGGCGCGGACCGATTGCACCCGCCGCGGGTGGCGATTGCGTAGCCAGGCAAGGTTCTCTTCCACACGCGGCCGGGCGAGGGAATCGAAGACGAGCACGTCCTCGCCGCGTGCGGCGAGCGCATCGACGATGTTGGAGCCGAGGAACCCGGCGCCGCCGGTGACCACGATGCGCGGCGTGGCGCGGGCAGCCTGGCGGGAATGCGGCGCGGCTAGCCGGACGACCTTTTCCGGCCTCGCGCCGTCGAACGTTTCGCCCGTACTCTCCCCGTGTTCTTCCATCACGCCACCAGCCCCCGCCTGGACAGCTCCTCCGTCGCCTGCTCGACGGCGTCGACGGCGATCTCGCCGGACAGCCATTCGGCAAGTTCGGCGATCCCGTCGTCGAAGCGGATCTGCGGCTCGAAGCCGAGCAGGCGCCGCGCCAGGCCGATATTGGCGAAGCAATGGCGGATGTCGCCGGCCCGGTATTTACCGGTGATATGCGGGGTGAGCTGGCGCCTGCCGGTCGCGGCGGCGAGCGCCTGCGCCACGTCCAGGACGCTGCGGCTCTCGCCGGAGCCGATATTGATGACCTGGCCGGCGGCGGCGGGGGTTTCCAGCGCCAGCCGGCAGGCGCGCGCCACGTCGCGGACATGCACGAAATCGCGGCGCTGATTGCCGTCCTCGAAAACCATGGGCGGCCGGTCGTTGAGAAGCCGGGAGCCGAAGATCGCCAGCACCCCGGTGTAGGGATTGGAGAGCGCCTGATGTGGCCCGTAGACGTTGAAGAAGCGTAAAGCCACGACGGCGCGGTCATAGGCGCGGCCGAAGATCAGGCCCATGCGCTCCTGATTGTATTTGTTCAGCGCGTAGATGGAGGATAGCGACGGACGCTTCGATTCCGGGGTCGGCGCGGGCTCCAGAACCTGGCCACCCGGAAGCCGCAGCTCCCAATGGCCGCCTTTCAGCTGCTCCAGCGGCCGCTCCTCCGGCTCGATGAGCCGCTCGCCGGCTTTGGCGAGACCCTCGCCGTAGATGCTCATCGACGAGGCAACGAGGAGACGGCGGATTTCCGGACGATCCACGAGTTCCTCCAGGAGGATCGCCGTGCCGAGATCGTTGACCGAGGTATAGTGCTCGATCTGATACATGCTCTGGCCGACGCCGACCGCGGCGGCCAAGTGGCAGACCATGTCAACGCCGGCGAGAGCCTGACGGAGCTTCTCGCGGTCGCGCACGTCGCCCACGATAAGCTCGGCGTCGGAATGGAGGTAAGCGGGCCGGGCGCCGCCGCGATGCACCTGCCCGTCGAGATTATCGAGGATCCGTATGCGGTAGCCGGAGCGCAACAGCTCCCCGGCCAGGTGCGCACCGATAAAACCCGCGCCCCCGATAATGAGTGCCGTCTCAGTCAACTCCACCCCCAATTCAGGCCCCGAAAACGCGCCAAAAAGCAGTTCCGTTCCCTTGCCGGCGAACCAATCCCGAGGGGCGCGTCAAGGATTCAGCCATGTTAATGGAAGTTCCTCCCCTTCGGCATCGCCGCACGGGCTGCACCTTTCATGGTCTTGAGCTCCGCCGCAAGCTCCGGTTCGCTTGCCAGCCCGCGTGTCAACCGGGAATTCGGCTTCACCTTCTGCCGATGCTCGTCGACCGGGCGGCGGACCTCGTCGGCGCGCGCCATGCCGTTCTGGCCGATCGGGTCGTCGGAGAGCCGGGAGAGGAGCGGGCTCAAGTCCTTCAGCTGTTCCGCGACGACGTGGATGACGCCCTGCTCCGACTGCAGCCGGCCGGTCACCTGCAGGAAGCGGGCGCCAAGCACGATGGCCCGGTAGCGCTCGAAGATCTTGGGCCAGACGATGATGTTGGCGACGCCCGTTTCGTCCTCCAGCGTGGCGAAGATGACGCCGGCCGCCGTGCCGGGCCGCTGGCGAACAAGGACGAGACCGGCGACGGAGAGCCTTCGACCGCTTCCCAGTTGCGGCAACCGGCCGGCTTCCACGACCGAACGGCGGCGAAGCTCTTCCCGCAGGAAGGAGACGGGATGCGCCTTGAGCGACAAGGAAAGCGAGCGATAATCGTTCACCACATGCTCGCCGGGCGGCATTTCGGGCAGTGCGACCGGCTCCTCCTTCTGGAGGTCGTCGGGGGCGGCCGCGAAAAGCGGCAGCCGTTCGGCGGCTGCGGCCGGGTCGAGCGCGCGCACCTCCCACAACGCGGCGCGGCGGTCGAGGCCGATCGAGCGGAAGGCGTCCGCCTCCGCGAGCCGTTCCAGAGCGGGGCGGGAAAGGCCGGAACGAAGCCACAGATCGCGGACGCTTCGGTAGGAGCTGTCCCGGGCCGAGACCAGAATGGCGGCATCGGCTTCGCGCATGCCCTTGATCTGGCGGAAACCGAGGCGGACGGCGCAGTTCGTGCGGATCGCCGGGGCTTGCTCGGCATGGCGGGGGTGGAGGCGGGCGCTCCCTCCCCCCTTGCGGGGGAGGGCAGGGAGGGGGGAAGGATCGTAAGGCTCTAGCCCGCCTAAAACCGCGTTGGCGGGGCCTGATTTAGCCGCCGTGGCCGGCATCTGTCCCCCCTCTCCGTCTCTCCCCCCGAGGGGGGGAGGGAACTCGCTTTCACCTTCCAGCGTCGCGTCCCAGTCGGAGTGGTTGATGTCCACCTCGCGCATTTCCACCCCGTGCTCGGCCGCGTCGCGGACGATCTGGGCGGGGGCGTAGAAGCCCATCGGCTGGGCGTTGAGGAGGGCGGCGCAGAACACGTCGGGGTAGTGGCATTTCACCCAGGCCGAGGTGTAGACGAGGAGGGCGAAGCTCGCAGCGTGGCTTTCCGGAAAGCCGTATTCGCCAAAGCCTTCGATCTGGCGGAAGCAGCGCTCGGCGAAGTCGCGCTCGTAGCCGCGGGCGACCATGCCCTCCACCATCTTCGACTGGAAGGTATGGATCGTGCCGACGCGGCGGAAGGTCGCCATGGCGCGGCGGAGCTTGTCGGCTTCCCAGGGCTCGAATTTCGCCGCCTCGATGGCGATGCGCATGGCCTGCTCCTGGAACAGCGGCACGCCGAGCGTCTTGCCGAGCACTTTTTCCAGTTCGTCCGGCTCCCCGTGCTTCGGGTCGGGCCTGGGATACACGACCGTCTCCAGCCCCTGGCGCCGGCGAAGGTAGGGATGGACCATGTCGCCCTGGATCGGGCCGGGGCGGACGATCGCCACCTCGATGAC
>JACCSN010000598.1 GCA_013812985.1 Hyphomicrobiales bacterium
ACGCGCTCCTCTGGATCAAGAGCAAGGTCGACCCGACGCTGACGCTCCGCCGCTCCTGCCGCGAGGGCATCTGCGGCTCCTGCGCCATGAACATCGACGGCATGAACACGCTCGCCTGCACCAAGGGTTTTGACGAGGTGAAAGGCGCGGTGAAAGTCTATCCGCTGCCGCATATGGCGGTGGTGAAGGACCTCGTGCCCGACATGAAGACCTTCTACGCCCAGCACGCCTTCATCCAGCCGTGGCTGAAGACGGTGTCGCCGGCGCCGCAGAAGGAATGGCTGCAATCGCATGACGACCGCGTCAAGCTCGACGGCCTCTACGAATGCATCCTCTGCGCCTGCTGCTCCACCGCCTGCCCGAGCTATTGGTGGAACGGCGAGCGTTATCTCGGCCCCGCCGCGCTCCTCCAGGCCTATCGCTGGCTGATCGACAGCCGCGACGAGGCGGCGGGCGAGCGGCTCGACGACCTGGAGGACCCGTTCCGCCTCTACCGCTGCCACACGATCATGAACTGCGCCCAGGTCTGCCCGAAGAACCTGAACCCCGCCAAGGCCATCGCGGAAATCAAGAAGATGATGGTGGAACGGCGGGTGTGATCCCGGCCTGAACGCGCCGGCATGGGCGCCTGGCGCGCCGCGGCGTTCCTGTGGGGGGTCGCCGAGGCGTCGTTCTTCTTCCTCGTCCCGGACATCCTGCTCAGCTTGGTCGTCCAGAAGCGAGGCGTGCGGCCCGCGTCAGACGCGGCTTGCTTCGCCGTAGCCGGCGCCTGCCTCGGCGGCCTCATCGTGTGGCATATCGGGCGCGGGGATCCGGCCGGCGCGCGGGCGTTCCTCGACGGCATCCCGGCCATCTCGTCGGCGATGATCGCCCAGGCGGGAGAATCGCTCCGTGACAATTTCGCCGCCGCGCTCTTCGCCGGCGCGTTCTCCGGCGTGCCGTACAAGGTCTTCGCCGCCGTCGCGCCGAGCGCCGGGATCGGCTGGCCGGAATTCTTGCTCGTCAGCGCTCCGGCCCGCGCCTGCCGCTTCCTGGTCGTGATCATGATCGTTGCAGCGGCGGATGGCATCGCCGCGAGGTGGCTGGGAGCGCGCGAGCGAGCCAGGCTGCTTCTCGCCGGATGGGCAGCCTTCTACGTGATATTCTGGCTTGCGATGGGAAATTGAGCGCCCTGCGCAGTCAACGATGCCCATTCGCTGTCCGGCCGGCGTGACATTGACGCCTCGCACCCCCCGCGTGTAGCTAACCTTGGATGCTCGCCGAGGCTTTATTCCGGAGTCCCTGATGCACGTTCTTGTCGCGATCCTCGGCGTTCTGGGCGCCGGCGCCTTCTGGTGGTTCCGCTTCAAGAATATCGGCCGCGCCGCCGGCGAGGTCGTCGACACCGCCGAGCGGGTTCGCGGCGCCTACCGGCGGCTGCAGTTCAAGAAGAAAGCTGACGCCGCCACGATCGACGCCATCGGCGACCCGAGGACAGCCGCCGCCGTGCTCCTGGTGGCGCTGGCTTCCGCCGACGGCCCGCTTACCGGCGCGCACGAGGAGGCGATCAAGAGCGCCATGCGGGATGTCCTGGAGGTGGCCAAGCCGGATGAGGAGCTCATCTTCGCCAAGTGGGCGGCGGCGGACGTGGCCGATCTGAACAGCCTGGTGACGCGTCTGTCGAAGGTCTGGACGGAGAAGCTGGACATGAAGGAGCGCCGGCAGCTCTACGATCTGGCGAGCACGGTGGCCGCGATCGACGGCCCGCCCGACGATTTGCGGCTCTCGGCCCTGCGGCGCCTGCGCGACCGCCTCGGCCTCGGCTCGCCGCGCGAATAGACGAAACTCGGCGCTCAACATTCTTCCCTCATCCTGAGCCTGTCGCAGGGGCGGGGGAGGGGATAGGGGAGGGGGCAGCTCGGCCTCGTCCTTTTTGTCGCAACCTTGGATGTCCAGGCGCATGGAGCGTTGGCGCAACCCGTCCCCCAGCCCTCCCCCGCCCCTTCGACAGGCTCGGGAAAGGGGCGGAAGCCCGCAAGCTTATCCCCGCCCCGAAAACCTCCCGTATCATCTTCCCAATCCCCGCCCGGTGAGGGCGTCGGCCGGCGTTATCGACCGGGGCGGGGGTGCGGAGCCCGTAGCGGTGAAGGAGTTACGCCCGATGCACCGCCGCGGGAGCCCAAGCCGTTTCGTCGACGCATCGAGGCCTGGCGTGAAGCAACCCCGGACGAGGGAGTGCTGAACGGGAAAGCCCCGAAGGCGAACGGAGCAAGCTTCCTCTCCGCGCGGGGCGCCCGCAGCGCCTGAACGCCGTCTGATCGCGATCGCAGATCGCAACCCTCAAGC
>JACCSN010000599.1 GCA_013812985.1 Hyphomicrobiales bacterium
GGCGGCCCTCGCCGTCCTCGTCGGTGAGCGTCTGGCGGTTATTGCCGCCGCGCAGGCCGGGGCCGATCTCCGCCAATTCCTGGATGCAGTCCCACAGCCGCTCGCCGTTGATCTTCAGGTTCGAACCGGGTGCGGTCATCAGACTAGGGCCTCGGCGCGGAGCGGCACCAGGATAGGAACTCCATCCCGATTATCCGGATCGCGCATCACAGTCTCCAGAGTAGAGGGCTCAGGGATTCTCTCCCCATCATCGCGCATCCCTTCAACATGGAAGGCGAGAGCCTCCTCGGCCATACGGGGCAGTTCCGGCAGATCTCGGCCGGCAGTCACGCAGCCAGGGAAATCGGGGAACGAAAGGCTGAAATCGCTTGCGCTGTCCGTCTGAACAAGCCCGATATAGTTCGTCACAGCTCACCTCAATCTGATGCCAAACTCGATGTTTCCACGCGGGTTTATCCGGGAGGGCTCGCTGGGCAGCCCGAAAGGTTGTCAAACCGAAGGCTGAGGAGCAAGGCGCACATACGATCCCTCATCGCTAGCTCCACCAGCATCCGGCCATCCCTAGTCACAAATCCTGTGCCCGAATATTCTGCCGCAATGTCGGACGGTCGGACCGGCAGGCTTGGATTTCCGATCAGCTGGCGCGCAGAACGCACCTCTTCCGGTGCCAGCCACTTCTCACCTCCGCCAGCGAGAGCCGCCTGTTCCTTGAAGACGAGCATCACCGTTCCCGTTTCGCCAACGGACAACGGCTCGTCATCACCGAAGGTGTATTTCCTGGCTGGCCCTTCGAGCTCAACCTCTGCTCCAACCCTCCGCATCTGGAAAACCGGCCAGACCACTACGTGACCGGAAGAAAGAAAATCTACACTGCTGAAATCGTCGGTTGCAGTCGCGCCCACAGCCTCATTTCGTCGGACATCGGGGAAGAAGACGGCCCGGCTTAGATACTCAGCCGTGGCCGGTTGCGGCTGGTGAAGAATTGAGTACACCACGATGCAGAGCGAGAGGGGCACAAGGAACGCCAGGATTGGCAGGCCCAGATAGAATAGAAAAACTGCAGAGGCCCGAACCAGCTTTCGGAAAAGCAGCAGGGTGGTTCGACCTTCCGCCGCCTCGGCCATTTACGGCTTGATCTCGATCTCGATGAACGACATTGGCGCGTCGCCGCCGTTGACGACGTTGTGCGCGACGCCCGCTTCCCGGCAATAGACCTCGCCGGCATCCACTTCGACGCGGCGCTCGGCGCCACCCTCCTCCAGGAGCAACTGGCATTCGGTCATCGGCACGATCACGTAGTCCAGCTGGTGCCGGTGCCAGCCGGTCTCGGCGCCGGCCTCGAAGGTCCAGCGGGTCACCCGGACCCGCTCGTCGTCGAGGAGCTTCGTCGGAGTGGCAGCGGGCCGGGCCAAGTCTCCCCTCAATGCATGCTCGGGAAGGTATACACCGCGCCTTCCTTGATGCCGGCCGGCCAGCGCGAGGTGATCGTCTTCAGCCGCGTGTAGAAGCGCACGCCCTCCGGCCCATAGATGGCGTGATCGCCGAACAGCGAGCGCTTCCAGCCGCCGAAGGAATGGTAGGCGACCGGCACCGGGATCGGCACGTTGATGCCGACCATGCCGACCTCGATGCGGTCGGCGAAGGAGCGGGCGGCGTCGCCGTCGCGGGTGAAAATGGCGGTGCCGTTGCCATATTCGTGGGCGTTGATGAGGTCGACCGCGTGGTCGTAGTTTTCCGCGCGCACGACGGAGAGGACCGGCCCAAAAATCTCCTCGCGGTAGATGGACATCTCCGGCTTGACCCGATCGAACAGCGAGCCGCCGATGAAGAAGCCGTTCTCGTAGCCCTGCAGCTTGAGGCCGCGTCCGTCCACCACGAGGTCGGCGCCTTCGTTCACGCCGGCGTCGATATAGCCCAAAACCTTCTTCATATGCGCTTCGGTGACCAGCGGACCCATCTCGGCCTCCGGATCGGT
Organism: Hyphomicrobiales bacterium; assembly: GCA_013812985.1. The sequence goes on from JACCSN010000599.1 coordinate 1,976, forward strand.
GGCGGGGCCGACTTTCAGCGAGCGCACCATCGGCGCCAGCGTCTCGACCAGGCGGTCCGCCGTTTCCTCGCCGATCGGGACGGCGACCGAGATCGCCATGCAGCGTTCGCCGGCGGAGCCGTAGCCCGCGCCCATCAGCGCGTCGGCGGCCTTGGCCATGTCGGCGTCCGGCATGACGATCATGTGGTTCTTGGCGCCGCCCAGGGCCTGGACGCGCTTACCGGCGGCGGTGCCGCGCGTATAGACATAATGAGCGATCGGCGTGGAGCCGACGAAGCTGACGGCCTTGATGTCGGGATGGTCGAGGATGGCGTCGACCGCCTCCTTGTCGCCATGCACGACGTTGAGCACGCCGTCCGGGAAGCCGGCCTCCTTGAAACATTCGTAGATCAGCATCGGCGCGGACGGATCGCGCTCCGACGGCTTCAGGATGAACGCATTGCCGCAGGCGATCGCCACCGGGTACATCCACAGCGGCACCATCGCGGGAAAATTGAACGGGGTAATGCCGGCGACCACGCCTAGCGGCTGCCGATCGGAATAGGAATCGATCTCCGGTCCGACATTCCTGGAAAATTCGCCCTTCAGGAGATGCGGGATCCCGCAGGCGAACTCGACCACCTCGATGCCGCGGGCGACCTCGCCCAGCGCGTCGGGATGGGTCTTGCCGTGCTCGTTGGAAATCGCGCGGGCGATGTCGGCGGCGCGCGCGTCGAGCAGTTCCTTGAAGCGGAACATGTAGCGGGCGCGCTTCAAGGGCGGCGTGCGCCCCCATTCAGGCGCGATCTGCTTGGCCGCCTGGACGGCGCGGTCGACCTCGGCGGCGCCGGATAGGCCAAGCTCGGCTGTTTGCTCCCCGGTGGCCGGGTTGAAGACCGGCACCACGCGCCCGGAGCTCGATTGGGCGAGCCGGCCGGCGATGGCGTTTCCGATGCGCTGCATGTTCGATCTCAATCTCTAGTGAAGTCGCTTCAGCACGGCGGAGAGTTTCTCGACCAATTCGTCGATATGCGCCCGCTCGATGATCAGCGGCGGAGACATGGCGATGATGTCTCCCGTGGTGCGGATCATCAACCCGCTTTCATAGGCGTCCAGGAACGCGGCAAAGGCCCGCTTGGCGGGCTGGCCGGCGATGGGCTCCAGCTCGACGGCGCCGACCAGGCCGATATTGCGCACGTCGATGACATGCGGCAGGCCTTTGAGGCTGTGCAGACCGTCGGCGAAATACCCGGCCATCTCGGCGCCGCGGGTGAGCAGGCCCTCGTCCTGGTAGATGTCGAGCGTGGCGAGCGCGGCGGCGGAAGAGGCCGGATTGCCCGAATAGGTGTAGCCGTGAAAGAACTCGATCAGGTGCTCGGGCCCGTTCATGAACGCCTGGTAGATATCGGATTTCACGAATACGGCGCCCATCGGCACGACGCCGTTGGTGACGCCCTTGGCCGTCGTCATGATGTCCGGCGTGACGCCGAAATAATCCGCTGCGAAGGGCGTGCCGAGGCGGCCGAAGCCGGTGATGACCTCGTCGAAGATCAACAGGATGCCGTGCTTGTCGCAGATCTGGCGGAGCCGCTGCAGGTAGCCTTTAGGAGGGATCAGCACGCCGGTGGAGCCTGCCACCGGCTCGACGATCACGGCCGCGATGGTGGAGGCGTCGTGCAGCGTGACGAGGCGCTCCAGCTCGTCGGCGAACTCCGCCCCGTGCTCAGGCTCGCCGCGCGAAAACGCGTTGCGGGCGAGGTCGTGCGTGTGGCGGATATGGTCGACCCCGGAGAGCAGAGTGCCGAAATGTCTTCGGTTGGTGACGATGCCGCCGACCGAGATGCCACCGAAATTGACGCCGTGATAGCCGCGCTCGCGGCCGAGGAGGCGGGTGCGGGCGCCCTCCCCTTTCACGCGGTGGTAGGCGAGCGCGATCTTGAGCGCCGTCTCGACCGATTCGGAGCCGGAATTGGTGAAGAACACATGGTCGAGGCCGGTCGGAGCGAGCGCGGCGAGCCGCGCGGCGAGTTCGAAGACCTTGGGATGGCCCATCTGGAAAGCCGGCGCGTAATCCAGCTCCATCAGCTGGGCGTGGACCGCATCGGCAATGTGCCGCCGCGCATGGCCGGCGTTGACGCACCAGAGGCCGGACGTGCCGTCCAGAAGCTGCTGGCCCTCTTGGTTCCAGTAATGCATGCCCTCGGCGCGGACCAGCATGCGCGGCTTGCCCTTGAACTGCCGGTTCGCCGTGAACGGCATCCAGAAGGCTTCGAGGTTGTTGGCGGTCAAGGCGGCGAGTGGCTTCTGCATGGCCGAGGCTCCCGGCGGGCTGGGCTGGAGGTGCGGCTCGTCTAGCCGGTTTTCCGGCGGAAGCCAAACGCGCCCGGCTGGTCAAGACGGACGCTAGGTTCGGGTTGGCAACCGGTCAAGTTGAAACGCGCATCGGCGAAGCATGGGCGTTCACGGCCGCGGCGGAAGCTGCTTCCTTGACAACGGTTCCGACACTCACGACCTCATCCTGAGGCGCTCGCGGGGCGAGCCTCGAAGGAGCCTCCAGCGAGCACTGGATACGCCCGCCTCCTTCGAGGCTTCGCTGCGCTTCGCACCTCAGGATGAGGGCTGCGCGGGTGTGCCGGAAAAGATTCGGGACCCGCTCTTACGCGCCGCCGCGTCGGGCCAGCGCGTAGCGGATCAGCGGCGGGGCGAAGATGTTGGTGAGGATCGAGCGGGTGATCTGGAAGCCGGCGACGGTCGCCGGCAGGAGGCCGAGAGCGCCCGCCGAGGCGATCATCTCGCCAAGGCCGCCCGGCATGACGGCGAGCGTCGCGGTCTCAGGCCCGAGCCCGCCGAGCCGCGCCACCGTCCAGCCAAAGGCCGCGAAGGACACGCCGATCAGCAGGGCTCCCGAGATCAGGCCCGCCAGCGCGGCGCGCGGCAGGCTGCGAAACTCGGCGAGACGGAAGCGCAGCCCGAGCGAGGCGCCGATGGCGATCTGCGCGGCGATGAGGAGCGGCGTGGGGATGAGCGGGAGATCGAAGCCGGCGGCGACCGCCCCGAGGCAGAGGAGCATAGGCGCGATGACCCAGGGGTTGAGAACGCCGAAGCGTGACGCCGCCGCCGCGATGAGCCCGCCGAGCAGAACGACGGCGAGGATCTCCGCCCCTTCCACGAAGCCCGTCGCTGCCGGCGCCGCCGCTTGGATGCCCGCCACCCCCAGCCACAGCGGGATCAGCGTCAGGATCAGGATCACACGCAGCGTATGGATGAGCGCCACCGTCTGCTCATGCGCCCCGAGATCGCGGGCAAGCGTCGCCATCTCGGCCATGCCGGCCGGCAGGCAGGAGAGCAGCCCGGTCAGGCGGCTCACCCCGGCGATCCGGGAAATCGGAACCGCCAGCAGCGCGCC
>JACCSN010000609.1 GCA_013812985.1 Hyphomicrobiales bacterium
ATCGAGGATAAGTCCTGCGCTTATCCCAACAAAAGTAACCCGGCTGTACTTTAGCTGGCGTAGATTGTGCTTGCTCAATACCGCCCAGGACCTCGTCAGAGCACAGAAGTTGTTCTACGACCAAACGGCAAACGGTGGTTTGCTGTTTGGTGGTGGAGCGGGATCGATGCTCATGCGCAATGCTGTTCCTTATTACCGCGTCTCTACCGTCCGGCAGGGCCGCTCGGGGCTCGGCATCGAAGCCCAGCGCTCGGCGGTGACGCACTTCGCCGAGGCCGAAGGGATCACGCTTCTCGCCGAGCACGTTGATATCGAGACCGGCAAGGGCGCCGATGCACTCGACCGCCGACCCCAGCTCGCCGCAGCTCTGGCCACAGCCCGGTCGGTGAAGTGCCCTGTGCTGGTCGCCAAACTCGACCGCCTCTCCCGCGATGTCGCCTTCACCGCCGGCCTGATGGCGCAGCGTATTCCCTTCATCGTTGCCGAGCTCGGGGCCGATGACGACCCCTTCATGCTGCACCTCTATGCTGCCTTGGCCGAGAAGGAGCGCCGGCTCATTGGCGAGAGCACCCGGGCGGCGCTCTCCGCCCGCAAGGCGCTGGGCGCCAGGCTGGGGAACTGCTCAAACGCCAGCAAAGCCGCGATGCTCGGCCGTGAAGCGCAAATCGAGGAAGCCGACCGGTTCGCGGCCAACATCACGCCAGTTATAGAAGCGGTTCGCACCTCAGGCATTTCCAGTCTCGCCAGTATAGCAGACGCGCTGAACAACCGTGGCATTCGCAGCGCCCGTGGCGGCAAATGGCATGTCTCGGCTGTCCAGAATCTGCTGGCCAGAGCGCGGGCAAACACCAATTGAGGCTCAAGCGCCTTTGTTAGACGGGAATAACGGCAAGCGGATATCGGTGACGCCCGAGGCGGTGCGCCGGCCATTCTTGGCACCGGTTCCCAAGCACGCCTTCGGCATCGAGACTGTGCCGTCGCTCCGACCTATTACCTGCTGTGTTCGGATCCGGTGATCCCGAATGCGGCTCTCGTGTGCTCTTCCACCGTGAGAGCGCCGCTCGACGAGACCGGCAACCGGGGGAGCCTAAGTCAAATACACGGCCGCGACGGGCAAGCGCATCCTGGCCTGTTGGATCAGCAGCCACCCTCGAGTTATGGACGCTGGAGCGGGCCGTTGCTGGCGGCGGCGCTCGGCGACGTCGATGTTCAGTATGTCTGGCGCTTTCTGCGCCCAGAAGATCGACCTCGCCGGGCGCAAATCGTGGTGCGAGAGCAACGACCCTGAATCCGTCGCCAAGGCCGCCGACGTGGTCGGGCTCTATATGGCGCCGCCCGAGAACGCCATCGTCATCCCTTCGGTCGCCGGACATCTGATCGGTGCTGGTGTCGACCACGAGGTGCGAGGTTGGGAGAAGGCGAGCAATCATGCGCCTGCCTGAAATCCCGTATGCATCGTAGCGCATCTACCCGTCACATCGAGAAATTTAACGTGGAACTCGCCACAACCACTCTATCAGAATCGCATGCATTTCGCCGTCGCCGCAAGCGACTTGCGGAACCGACAAGGTGATGCTCTAAGATACCTTATCCACAGGGGTGCTCCGTACGGTCGGGGCTGAGACGAGGGCGGCCAAGCCTTCAAACCCTACAAGCTGATCTGGGTAATACCAGCGGAGCGAGGCGGGCCATGTTTTCCGGGGCACAGATTTCCCTTTATCCGATGACCGACGAGTTTGTCGGCGTGATCCTGGGCGCGTTGCGCGCGCTGGAGCCTTATCGCGAGCAGCTCCGGATTGAGACCGACGACATCTCGACCCTGCTTGTCGGCCCGCCTGAAGTGCTCTTCCCGGCGCTTCGCGACCTGTTCGTCGAAGCGGCGTCGAGCGGCAAGCACTGCGTACTCTCGGCGACCATCTCGCGCGGCTGTCCCGGCGAGCCGGACGATCCGATCTGCGTGTCGGCGCAGATGGGCGGCCCGCTCACGCCGCTTGACGTCCGCAAGCACAGCGCCATCGAGACGGTCCGTGCGGCGGCCCCGTCGGGACAAGCACTCGGGGCGCAGTTTTCGCTTTATGTGATGGGCACAGGCAATCACATGGACGAAATCTACGGCTGCATCGACTTCCTCAAGGTGTCGGGCGTCTTCGAGCGCTCAAAGAATTTCTGCACCAAGCTGCGGGGCGATGCCGGCGCTGTGTTCGCGGCGCTCAGCGAAGCCTTCTGCCGGTTCGGACCGCCTGACGGGCACGTCACGCTCGACCTCACGGTATCCGCCAACAGCCCCAGCGCTGTCTGACGCCGTCCGCTGCGCTCGCGCGCCGTCCCGTCAAGGTTTCGCTCCATGCGCCCC
>JACCSN010000612.1 GCA_013812985.1 Hyphomicrobiales bacterium
TAAGCGAGAGGATGGCCCGGCAGGACCCGCCCGTCGCCGCAGGCCAGCCAGATCTCTTCCGCTTCCGTGATGAGGTAGCCGATCGTCAGCACCGCGCCGCCGTCGATCAGGACGCCGCTGCCAGCCCTCTCCGTGCCCAGCGTCTCCGCCGTGAAGGCGTCGTCGGGAACAATAGCCCTGATCCCCACGACGGAGCCGAGCGCCCGATCGAGATCGAAGCCGTAATCGCCGGGCTTTGGCTGCCGGGCGGGCGAGATGCGCCATTCGCTTGGCGAGACCATATCCTGCTCCGTTTATCGATACGTTGCGCCACGAATTCGCGTCGATATTCGCGTCGAGATCTGTCTGCCGACCACGCGGCACAATTGCGACGAAAGCGCTTCGCTCCCATATAGGATGCGAAACTCACGGCCTTTTACGACGGTGGTCCTGGGGTGATCGCCAGTTCCCAGGCAGGCTGCTTCTTTCGATCCGGCCGGCGGAGCTCGACAGATAGGAGGCGAGATTGACGGAAGCCCCGGAAGTCGAACGTCGTGACCTGAAGACCGCGATTCTCCGGGGCGCTCGTGGGTGCTGCCCGAACTGCGGGCGCGGAGGCATCTTTGCGGGCTTTCTGCAGATCGCTTCTCGCTGCCCCGCATGCGGCGAGGAACTTCATCACCACCGGGCGGACGACGCGCCGGCTTATCTCACGATCCTTGTGGTCGGCCACCTCACGCTACCCGTGGTTCTGGGCGTCGAGGAGGTTTTTGCCCCGGCCTTGTGGATTCACCTCCTGCTCTGGGGCACGCTCATCCCGGCGCTCTGCCTGGCCCTGCTGCGGCCGATCAAGGGCATGATCGTCGGCCTGCAATGGGCGAGCTTCATGCATGGCTTCGGCGGGGGGCATGCCGGCGCGGACGCCTGAGCCCCGCGCCTTCAGGCAGGCTGGGGGAGCGGCGCGTCGAGGGTGCAAACGACGCCGGACGGCGCAAAGTCGATCCGCACTTCGCCGTCGATGTCCTGGGCGAGCCCGCGCTCGATCAGCCGCGTCCCGAAACCTCGCTTGGAAGGCTCGGCCACCGCTGGTCCTTCCCGCTCCTCCCAGCGCAGCTGCAACCGGGGCTGGCCGCCGCCGGACTCGATGCCCCAATCCAGGCGGACCGAGCCCGCCGCGTTGGACAGGGCTCCGTATTTCACCGCATTGGTGGCAAGCTCCTGGATCGCCATCGCCAGCGCCAGCGCCATTCGCGGCTGAACCCTGACCTGCGGCCCATCGATCCTGAACCGGCTCTCGCCCAGACCTCGATACGGCTCGATCGTTTCCGCCACGATCTCGCTCAGCCCGGCCCCTTCCCAGTTCTCGCGGGTCAGCACGTCGTGCGCGCGCGACAGCGCCATGAGCCGCGCCTCGAAGGCGCCTTTCGCCTGCTCCGTCGTCGCGGCGTTCCGCAGCGTCTGGGAGGCAATATACTGCACGCTAGCCAGCGTGTTCTTCACCCGGTGGTTCAGCTCGTTGATGAGCAGCTGCTGGCGCACCTCCGCGACCTTCGCATCGGTGATGTCGACATTGCATCCGGTATAGCCGAGGAACGCGCCGGCATCGTCGAGGCGCGCCACGCCTTCGCAGCGGAGCCAGAGGATGCGGCCTTCCTTGTCCCGCACCCGAAACTCGCTTCGAAACGGGCGCCGGGCGATGAAGGCTTCCTTGAAGGCGGAGAAGAAGGGCTCGATGTCGTCGGGATGGATGACCTCTCTCCAGCCTTCGCCCAGCATCTCTTCCGCCGGGCGACCGAAGAGAAAATCGTAGTGCATGTTGGCGAAGGTGATCTGCCCCGCCGCGTCGGTCATCCAGATGAGCGCCGGCGCGCTGTCGGCCATATGGCGGAACCGGGCCTCGCTTTCGCGAAGCGCCGCCTCGGCCCGCTTGCGGCCGGTGATGTCGAGGATCGCGCCGACGGTTCGCTTCAGCCGTCCGGCGGGATCGCGCACGGCGAGACCGCGCTGCCAGACCCAAATCCATTCGCCGTTGGCGTGGCGCATGCGGAACTCAAGGTCGAGCTCTTCCCGATCGCCGGCGAAAAGCGCCTCGAGCGTAGCGTGGAAACGCGGGGCGTCCTCGGGATGAATCCTGCTGAACCACCAATCCCGCGTCGGCTCGCCGTCCTCTGGGTGGAAACCCAGCATTTCGTAAGCGCGCCGCGCGCGATAGGCGTAGCCGGTCTCCAGGTCGGTCTCGTAGCTGGCGCCGTGGAACGCGGCCACGGCGAGCCGGTAGCGTTCCTCGCTGGCGGCCAGCCTTTCGGCGATCCGCTTGTGCTCGGTGATGTCGAGGAGGGTTCCGATCCCGCGCAACGGCCGGCGCGCCGCGTCGAACGTGACCTGACCCTTGATCATGACCCTGCGCTCCGCGCCGTCGCTGAAGCGACGGATGCGGAATTCCGCTTGGTAGCGGCCGTCTCCGGAGCAGCTGTAGGCCTCGCTGTACCTCTGGTCCAGCCATTGGCGATCGTCGGGGTGGACCAAGGAAAAGAACAAGTCTCGGTCGGCGCCCGCGTCCGGCGGAAGGCCCAGGATGGCCCTGAACTCGTCAGACCAGCGACGCTCGCCGGTGACGGCGTTCACGTCCCAGGTGCCGATCCCGGTCGCCTCGACCGCCAGGCGCAGCCGCTCTTCGTTCTCTCTCAGAGCCTCCTCGGCGCGCGCGGGCTCAGTCAAGCGCGTCCTCGCGGAAAGCGGCCACGGGGCAAGGCAAACTCGCATGGACCGAACTGGCCCGGTCGATCGGCGGGGCGGCAGCCAAGAGAGCGGCTTCGGGCCGCCCTGCCAGGACATTGAGGTTCGGAGAACTGCGCACGCCTCCATCATAGCTCAATCCGGCGCTTGCGCCAGCACGCCGCCAGTCAGGCGCCTACAGGCCAAGCCGTCCGGCGATCGAGGCGGAAGCGATTCGGCTCTCCTTGCTCGACGACGGGTCCGCTGTCAGCCGCATCCGCTGCTTGGTCGATTTCGCATCACGGCTTGGTCAAGACGCCCAGCCGCACCCCCAAGCCGCGGGCATGAGCGGCGAAGTCGCTCGCGGACCCGTGCTCCGCCTCTTGGATCTGCTCGACGATGTCCTCGGCAGGCAAACCCGCCCGCAAGGAATCCAGAAGGAATTTCGCAGCGCAGCGGCGATCCAGGGACTCGGCGTTCAGGGATTCCGATAGGAGCTCGATCAAAACTGCGTCTTTGCTCATGACCAACTGCATTTTCCGAACAAGAGCACTCTGTCCCAAACCGAACCGTGTTAACGGAGGTTAAGGCGTAAACCCTCGCCTTGGTTGCAGCGCGAGATGCGTTTTCGGCTTTCGCGAACAGTCTATGGCTTGCGCCTCTGCGCTTACCGGCCCAGCAATTAAGGCAATGCGCGACGCGATCGTCATTGGCGGCGGCCATAACGGCCTGGTCTGCGCCGCCTATCTCGCCGGGGCCGGCCTCCAAGTCACCGTTCTGGAGCGGCGAGGGCTTGTCGGCGGGGCGGCGGTGACCGAGGAGTTCTGGCCGGGTTTTCGCAACTCGGTGGCCTCCTACACCGTGTCGCTGCTCAATCCGAAGGTGATCCGCGACCTTGATCTCCACGCTTACGGGCTCAGGATCGTGGAACGGCGGATCGCCAATTTCCTGCCGCTTCCTGACGGCCGCCATTTGAAAGTCGGCGGCGGCAAGACAAAGGCCGAGGTCGCCAAGTTCTCCAAACCGGACGCTGACCGGCTCGACGCCTACGGCGAGAAGCTGGAAGCGATCGCCGACGTGCTGCGCGCCCTCGTCCTGGAAACTCCGCCGAACATGGTTACGGGCAACTGGTCGTCCGCGCTCCCGGAGCTCTTGAAGGCGGGCAAGCTCGGCCGAAAGCTCGCGGCCCTCGACATGGCCGGGCGGCGCGAGCTCCTCGACCTCTTCGCGAAATCGGCCGGCGACTATCTCGACGGCTGGTTCGAGAGCGCGCCGATCAAGGCGGCCTACGGCTTCGACGGGATCGTCGGCAACTACCAGAGCCCCTACGCGCCCGGATCGGCCTATGTGCTGCTCCACCATTGCTTCGGCGAGGTGAACGGCAAGAAGGGCGTCTGGGGCCACGCGATCGGCGGCATGGGCGCCATCACGCAAGCCATGGCGCGCGCCTGCGAAGCGCGCGGCGTGGAGATCCGGACCGGCTCCCCCGTCCGCGAAGTGCTGATCGAGAACGGGCGCGCGGCGGGCGTGGTGACCGAGAGCGGCGAGGCGATCCGCGCCCGCATCGTCGTCTCCAACCTCAATCCGAAACTGCTCTTCACGCGGCTCGTCGAGCGCCAGGCCCTCCCCACCGATTTCCTGCGCCGCATCGAGAACTGGCGCTGCGGGTCCGGCACATTCCGCATGAACGTGGCGCTGTCGGAGCTGCCGGATTTCACCGCGCTGCCGGGCCGCGAGCTGGCCGAGCACCACACCGCCGGCACCATCATCGCGCCGAGCCTCGGCTACATGGAGCGCGCCTGGATCGACGCAAGAACGAGCGGCTGGTCGCGGCAGCCGGTGGTGGAGATGCTCATCCCATCGACGCTCGACGACAGCCTGGCCCCGCCCGGCCGGCATGTGGCGAGCCTGTTCTGCCAGCACGTCGCCCCGGAGCTCCCCGACGGGAAATCCTGGGACGACCACCGCGAGGAGGTCGCCGACCTGATGATCGAAACCGTCAACCGCTACGCGCCGAACTTCAAGGCGTCCGTCCTCGGCCGCCAAGTCCTGAGCCCGCTCGACCTGGCTCGACCAGATTTTCTCCGCACGCCCGATGCTCGGCCATGCCGATTACCGCGCGCCTATCCCCGGCCTCTACATGTGCGGCTCCGGTATGCACCCAGGCGGCGGCGTCACCGGCGCGCCGGGCCACAACGCGGCGCGGGAGATTCTGCGCGACGTGAGGCGGAGGAGGCTCGCGGTGCGGGCGTAACCGGGAAGGCGTGCCGCGGCTCAGGCAGCGCGGTCCCGGACGAGCTGCGCGGGACGAGTTTCCGTCAGCCGAACCGGGTCGGAATTGGACGCCTCCTGCGAGCTTGGCGCGAACGCGCCCAGCCGGGCTTCGGTCGTCTCGCCAGGTAGCGGGATTGGGTTCGGGCGGACCGTCAGCCGGGCCACATGGATGGCCGCCACAATGGCCGCCAGCACAACGAACGGGGCAATCGCGAGCGCCGGAGCAATGGCGCCCATGACGGCAATCTGCGAATTCTTTTCCGCAGAGGTGTCGGGTGGAGCGGCGCTTATCGGGTCCGCGGGTGCCGACAGGGCGTCCAGCACCAGCCGAAGGAGCCATCCCTCGGTCGCCAAGACAAGGATGATCGCCGCCAGAAGCGCTGCGAGCCAGGCGATCTTCGGCCAGCGCTTCGGATCGCCGGCGCCTCGGGCGGCCAGCCCGACTTCACGGACAGCCATCCACACTACGAGAAGGGCATAGAAAACGCCGCCGAGGCCGGTTCCTGGAACTCCAATCATCTTCAGTGTCCCTTCTCAAACACGAGCAGGCTTTTGCCCAGGACGAGCTCGGACCAGACCGCCCGCAACAAGAAAACGGAATTCACCAGCCGTATCGCCAGGAAGCAGGGCAAGCTGAGGAGCACGCGCCCGAGCTCGCCCCTTTCGATTCCCTTGGCGATCACGGGAATGGCGACCGCCGGTAAGTCGATCACATAGCCAAGCAGAAAGAGCGGATGGATGAAGATCGCCATCAACGGCAGGACGATCAGATAGGCAAGGGATGCGACGATGGCGTCCCAGAGGCCGACCGCGAGCACTGACCGCAGGTAAGGCTGGTGTAGCACGGGCCGCCAGTGCAGCCGCGCATTCTGGATAAAACCGTGCGACCAGCGTCGGAGCTGCTTGGACAAGAAGTGGTAGTTGTGCGGCTCGATCGGGTAGCAGAGCGCCTCCTCGGCGAAGCGCACCTTGTGTCCATGTTGATAGAGCGTCCAGGTCAGGTCCATGTCCTCGGCCATGGTGCGCGTGGACCAGCCGCCGACCTCGCGAAGGGCTTCCGTTCGATAGGCGGAGAAGCACCCCGACGCTATGAGGGGTTTTTCGAACACGTCCTGGATCGGCTTGTAGAACGTGAAGGCGAACAGATACTCGATGTATCGTCCACGCTCCCAGACGCTGCTCACCCGACGGGGGAGCACGAACCCGCAACTCGCGGCCACGGCCGGATCGGCCATGGACGCCAGGAGCTTCGCGACCCCGTCCGGGGCGACTTCGGTGTCGCCGTCGATCGCCATGCAGATCTCGGTCTTGACAAACGGCAGGGCGAAATTCTGGGCGCCCGCCTTCGATCCGGTATTCTGCGGCGGCCTCATCACCGTCGCGCCGAGCGCACGCGCGATGTCCCCCGTGCCATCGGTCGAGAAATCGTCGATCACGATGATCTCGTCGATCCGGCGGGTCTGAGCCTGGAGACTTCGGACCGTATCGCCGATGCTCTCCGCCTCGTTGTAGGCCGGAACCATCGCCGTTATGCCTGGTCGATAAATTTCTATCGCCGGAGCGCTTGCTCCGGCCCGATTGGAACATGCACTGTCATCGTTGCCCTGACTGGAGAGGAGGCCCGCATGAGCGAACCGCATTCCTCGAATACAAAACGAGCACGCCACGGCATGTAGCCATCGCGGTGCGGTTTCAGCAGGCCCGCATCGAGAAGTTAACGCGGGATGGTCGAAATCGTTCGCGCAACGCCGCTGAACGCTTCCTGAACAGAAATGGATGGCCGCTGTGACGGACAGATAAGCGGTTCCGGGCGTTTACCAGCCGGCGATCCTGATCTTACGCTGGAAGCGCCGAATCGAGCGAAGACCGCGGGCAAAGTCGCCATTCGCGAAGGAGAATTACACGCGTGAGCATTCTTGTGACCGGCGGGGCCGGCTATATCGGCAGTCATACGGTCCACGCTTTGGTGGACAGGGGTGAGGAGGTTGTCGTCATCGACAACCTGTCGACCGGGTCGGCTTCGCTCCTCTCCGGCGCCGCCGAGCTGGTGGTCGGCGACATCGGAGACAGCGGCCTGCTCGCCCGGCTCTTCAGCGAGCATCGCATTTCGGCGATCATCCATTTCGCCGGTTCGATTGTCGTGCCGGAATCGGTCAGCGATCCACTGAAATATTACGGCAACAACACGGTCCGCTCGCACGCGCTGATCGCAGCGGCGGTTCAGGCGGGCGCGCCGCATTTCATCTTCTCGTCCACGGCGGCCGTGTATGGCGAGCCCGCGTCGGTGCCGGTCGAGGAGACGACGCCGTTCGCGCCGATGTCGCCCTACGGGACCTCCAAGATGATGACCGAGCTGATGCTGCGCGATGTCGCGGCGGCGCACGATTTCCGCTACGCGGCGCTTCGCTACTTCAACGTCGCCGGCGCCGATCCCAAGGGGCGCACCGGCCAGACCACGCCGGACGCCACGCACCTGATCAAGGTGGCGTGCCAGGCCGCTTTAGGCCAGCGCGAGGGACTCGCCGTCTTCGGGACCGATTATCCCACCAGGGATGGCACTTGCATCCGCGATTATATCCACGTGAGCGATCTCGCCGAGGCGCATGTCCTCGCGCTCGACTACCTGCGCGCCGGAGAGGATAGCCTGGCGCTGAACTGCGGCTACGGCGCCGGTTTCTCGGTGCTGGATGTGGTCGAGGCGGTGAAGCGCGTGAGCGGAGTCGATTTTCCCGTGACGATGGCCGCGCGTCGTCCCGGCGATCCGGCCGCGCTGATTGCCGGCGCCGGGCGCATCCGCGAAGCACTCGGCTGGCGGCCGGAGCACGAGGATCTCGACGGCATCGTGGCCGACGCCTTTCGCTGGGAGACGGCGCTCCGGGACCGCCGCCGCAACTCTGCGTGAGGCTCTTCCCGGGCTCGTCTGTAGCGCTGTCTCCAGTGGTGGCGAGCGGGTAGCCGGATCAGCGCTGCCCGGCCTCGTATCCGGCGACCAGCCGCTTCGGCGCCTTCACGCGCCAAGCCCGGTCGAGGTGATGCTTCAGCCGCTCCGCATCCATGCGCGACAGGCGCGCCAGCACGGCCGGCCAGCCCTTGTAATGGTCCGTCTCGAAGAAGATGTCCGGCTGCAGCTCCATCAGGAGCTCTTTCTCCTCCATCGGGCAGAGCAGGACCAGCGTGTCGGCGCCCTTCAGCCGGCAGAAGCTCTTGCCGCGCACCTTGAGCGACGGCGTTCCGTACCACGTGCACTCCTCGGTCTCCGGCCAGCGGGCTTCGGCGAGCGCCGCCCGCACCGGCGCGAACGCGGCGTCGAGGGCCGCTGGCGCTCCCGTCGCGTTCACATGATGCGGCACGAAACCTGACCCAAAATGCCGAAATCGGCGGCGACCGTATCGCCGGGCGCGATGGCGAGCGGGATGAGGCACGTGCCGGTCGTGACGACCTGGCCGGCCTTCAAAGTGACGCCGAGATCCGACAATTCGTTGACCAGCCACGCCAGCGCGACCAGCGGGTCGCCGAGGACGTTCGCCCCGCGGCCTTCCCGATCGAGGGTGCAGGATTTTCCGGTCACCGCGCCTCTCACGGCGTGGCGTACAAGATCGACGTTCCGCCAGGTTTCGGGCGCTGCCGGGCCGAGCACGAAAAGCTGGGCGCAAGAATTGTCGGCGATGAGCTGCGGCGCGCCCACGACGGTGAAGTCCTCGTAGCGGGAATCGGGTATCTCGATAGCCGGATGCAGCGCGGCGACTGCGTCGAGCGCTTCCGCGCGGCTATAGGGCGCAAGCCGCGGCGGCAGGTCCCGCGCCATCCGGAAGGCGAATTCCGCTTCCGCCACCCGCATGTGATTGGCGCCGATCGACACCGCCGCGCCGCTTTCCCGGACGGTCTCGGCCAGAATTCGGCCGGCGAGCGGGCCGTCGACATTGATGTGGGCCTGGCCGGCGGCGCTGGTGGCGGCGATCTTCCAGCCGAACAGCGGCGCCCGGCTGCCGGCTTCGAGAAGCGCCTGAATGGCGTAGCCCTCGGCGCGGTTCGTAGGGCGGAGCCGCGGCGGCAGGCAGGCAAGGCGGCTCCCTTCCCGCCAGTGCCGCCGCAGCAGATCGGAGGCCGCCTGCAAGTCTGCCGCGCTCAGCGTCACGGCCGCGTCACCCGACCACCAGGATATGCAGCGCGCGCGGCCCGTGCGCGCCGAGGATGAGCGTCTGCTCGATATCGGCGGAGCGTGACGGGCCGGTGACGAAGTTCACGGTGCGCGGCAGGACGCCGGGGCCGTTAAGCGCCCGCAGATGCCGCCAGACGCTCTCGTAGTCGCCAGAAATGTCCTTCGCCTCGATCATGACGATATGTGTGTCGGGCAGGAAGTTCAGCGTGGTCGGGTTGTCGGGGCCGGAGAGGAGCACCAGCGTGCCGGTCTCCGCCACCCCGGCGAAAGCATAGCTGAGCGCGACGGCGTCGCCGCCGTCCGAGGGGCCAATGCGGCGCTCCAGATGCGGCTCACGTTCCCATGGCAGCCGATGGAGGACGGGGTCGGAGCCGGTGCGGATTTGCAGCGGCAGATTATGCCTGCGCAGCTGCTCGGCGAGGGCGGCGGGCACCTCGTCGGCCGCGTTAAGCCGCCGCACGGTCGCCGACACCCGTTCCGCCATCACGCAGAACAGCGCGACCCGCTCATCCTGCGGCAGCTGCCCGCGGGCGGGGATCAGGTTCGGCAGTGGCACGGCGAGCCGCGCATCGACGTCCGACCGGCGCGCCGTCTCCTCGCCGGAGACTCCAAGCGCACGGCGTACCTTGCCAAGGACGGCGTCGCGGCCGTTCACGCTACTTTGGCTCCGGCCTGCCTTCTCGCGCGATACTGGTCCATGAACGTCCGCCCCTCCGGCGCCGGCATGTCGCGGTGCTTCGTCCAGCTGCCGGCGAGCGGCAGGCGCCTGAAGCGGCCTCGGCCGATCCCCAGGTTTCCAAGCCCCCGCATGGCGATCCGCGTCGCCAGCCGGTAGAGCTTCGGCCGGGTGGCGAGACAGGCCCAGAGGCGCAGGCCCCAGCGCTGCGTGGCCGGGGAGAGCGCCCGCTCGAACTCGCGCTCGCGCCAGTGCCGCATCAGCTTGGGCAGCGGAATCATCATCGGGCAGACGCTCTCGCACCGCCCGCAGAAGCTGGAGGCGTTCGGCAAATCGCGCGTCGCCTCCAGCCCGAAGATGGCGGGATCGAGCACCGCCCCCATCGGGCCGGGATAGGTGGCGCCGTATGCGTGGCCGCCGACCGCGTGATAAATCGGGCAATGGTTCATGCAGGCGCCGCAGCGGATGCAGCGCAGCATCTCCTGGAATTCGGTGCCGAGCATCGCCGTGCGGCCGTTGTCGAGGAGCACGACGTGGTATTCCTCCGGCCCGTCCGGGTCGCCCGGCCGGCGCGGGCCGGTGGAGAAGGTCGTGTAGACCGAGATCTCCTGGCCGGTGGCGGAGCGGGCGAGCACGCGGAGGATCGTCGAGACGTCCTCCAGCGTCGGCACGATCTTCTCGACCGAGGCGATCACGACGTGGACGCGCGGCAGGATCTGGGTAAGGTCGCCGTTGCCCTCGTTGGTGACGATGACGGATGTGCCGGTCTCGGCGATGAGGAAGTTGGCGCCGGTCACGCCGACATCGGCGGCTAGGAAGCGGGCGCGGAGTTCTTCGCGCGCCTCGGCCAGGAGCGAGGTCGGCTCGGTGAGGTCGCGGGCGGGATCGAGATGTGTGTGGACGCGGCGGAAATCCGCCTCGACCTGATCGCGATTCACATGAACGGCGGGCGCGATGATGTGGCTCGGCGTCTCGCCGCGCAGCTGGATGATGTACTCGCCGAGATCGGTCTCGACGGGGGTGATCCCGTTCGCTTCCAGGTGCTCGTTGAGGCCGATCTCCTCGGAGATCATCGACTTGCCCTTGGTGACCGTGCGCGCGCCGGCTTTTCGGCAGATGTCGAGGATGATCGCGCGCGCATCCGCCGCGCTTTCGGCGAAGTGGACGTGTCCGCCGGACGCCAGGACCCGCGCCTCGTAAGCCTCGAGATAAAGGTCGAGATGATCGAGCGTGTGGTCCTTCAGCGCCCGCGCCGCCTCGCGCAGAGCGTCGAATTCCGGCAGCGCGGCGGCGGCCGCAGCGCGCTTGTCGACGAAATGGCTGCGCACGTTGCTCAGCGCCCGCTGCAGCTGCGGGTCGACCAGCGCGACCCTGGCGTTGGCCTTGAAGTTCTGGGCGGTGATCGCGGTCATTCCGGCATCCAGTCAGGATCGCGGAGCTGGTCCAAGGCGTAGGGGCAGTCCGTCGGAAATACGTCGCGAGCTAGTCCTGTTTCATCAGCTGCCCGGAGAACGGCTCCCCTATACGC
>JACCSN010000618.1 GCA_013812985.1 Hyphomicrobiales bacterium
GCGATCCACTTGCCCATGAGGAACAGCCGCATCGCCATCCGATGGCTGGAGGACAGCCGCTCGGCTTCCGCATCCGTCTCCGCCGCGAGCGCCCAGACCGCCACGCAGGTGCGCGGCTGCTCCAGCCGCTCGGACGGCGTGAACGCCTCCCGGTAGCGCTCGGCGATCGCCGCGCCGGCCGGATTGATGAAATCCGCGAAGACGTAAGGCAGGCCGAGCTGGCCGGCCCAGATCGCGCTCTGCGCGGAGGAGCCGAGCAGCCAGGGCTCGGGCGCGTGGGGCAGGCCGGGGAGCTTGCTGAGGTCGCGGAACGGGTGGTTGGCGGGGAGCGTGTCCTCCAGATAGGCGAGCAGCTCGACCAGCTGATCGGGAAAATCGTCGGGCGCGGCCTGGCGGCGGTCGCGCTGCAGCGCATAGGCCGTCTTCGGGTCGCTCCCCGGCGCGCGGCCGAGCCCGAGGTCGATGCGGTCCGGATAAAGGCCGGCGAACATGGAAAACGTCTCGGCCACCTTGAGCGGGCTGTAATGCGGCAGCATCACGCCGCCCGAGCCGACGCGGATGCTTTTCGTCATCGCGGCGATCGGGCCGATCAGCGCCTCGGGGCTGGGGCAGGCGAGCATCGGCGTGCCGTGATGCTCCGCCACCCAGTATCGGTGATACCCCAGATGATCGCAAAGCTGCGCCAGATCGAGGCTGTGGCGGAGCGCGTCGGCGCCGCTCTCGCCCTCGGCGATCGGCGCTTGGTCGAGAACGCTGAGCCGGATCGGGCTCATTCGGGCGCGTTCCTGACCAGGGCGGCGCGCGGCATGGCGAGGTTCGGCCTGACCGCTATGATGAGGACGCCGAGGAGCGCCAGCGCCGACCCGGCCGCCATGCGGCCGTCGAAGGAATCGCCGGTGAGGACGATGCCGAAGGCGATGGTGAAGAGCGGCGACATCAAGGTCAGCGGGGCGATCAGGTTGGCCTCGTATCTCTGGATGAGCCCGTAATAGGCCGTATGGGCGAAAACGGAAACAACCAGCGCCGAAAAGAGAACCACGGCCACGAACGGCCAGCCGGCCTGCCGGGCCGCCTCGAGCTGGCCCGATTCGAGGCCCGCCGTCAGCGCCGACAGGAGGATGGCGGAGGAGACGCCGACCCAGGCCTGGAAGCGCAGCGGGCGTATCCCCTCCATCTGCTTCATCATTACGGCGCCGAGCGCGCCGGTGAAGGCGGAGCCGGCGATGAAGATCAGCCCCGTCGAGACTTCCAGGCCGTTCGGATCCCACATCACCACCATCGCGCCGCAGAAGGTTAGCGCGATGCCCAGCCCGCGCCGCCAGCGAATGCGCTCGCCAAGCATGACGATGGAGAGGAGGGTGACCATCGGCACGCCGAGCTGACCGACGATGCCGGCCGCCGACGGGCTCGCAGTCTGGAGCCCGACGAAGAACAGCGCGAAGCCGCCGCCGCCCATCAGGATGCCGACGACGACGATCCGCCAGCGCGGGCGCGGCATGGGCAGGAGCCACGGCAGCACGGTGAGCGCGATCGCTGCGGAGCGCAGGACCGCGAAGAAAAGCGGCGGCACGCCCATCTCGCCGACGACGACCTTGCTCGCCACGATGTTGAGCGCCCAAAGCATGCAGATGAGCACGAAGAGGGCGAAATCGCGGGAGGACATGGCGGCTCTGGTAAGCGCTTCGCCGGGCCGGCACAACGCATCGAAGCGCATGGCTGGGACGTGCGGGTCCCCCTCAGCCGTCGCTCCAATCCAGCACGATCTTGCCCGACTCGCCCTTCGCCATGATCTCGAACGCCTCGGCGTAGCCGCTCGCGGGGAAGCGGTGCGTGATGACCGGGCGCACGTCGAGCCCGCTCTGCAGCATGGCGATCATCTTGTGCCAGGTCTCGAACATCTCGCGCCCGTAAATGCCCTTGATGGTCAACATGTGGAAGACGATCTTGGTCCAGTCGACCGGGAACGGTTTTTCGGGGATGCCCAGCATGGCGATCTTGCCGCCCATCAGGATGGCGTCAAGCATCTGGTTCAGCGCCGCTTGCGCCCCCGACATCTCCAGGCCGACGTCAAAGCCTTCGCGCATGCCGAGCCGGCCCATCACGGACTTTAGATCCTCCTCGGCGACATTGACCGGGACCACGTCGGCCACCTTGCCGGCGAGCTCCAGCCGGTAGGCGTTGATATCCGTTATGACGACGTGGCGGGCGCCGACATGGCGGGCGATCGCCGCCGCCATGATGCCGATCGGGCCGGCCCCGGTGATCAGCACGTCCTCGCCGACGAGGTCGAAGGAGAGCGCCGTGTGCACGGCGTTGCCGAGCGGGTCGAGGATGGCGCCGAGCTCGTCGTCGATGTCGTCGGGCAGCGGCACGGCGTTGAAAGCGGGGATCTTGACGTATTCGGCGAAGGCGCCGGGGATGTTGACGCCGATCCCTCGCGTTTCGGGATCAAGATGATAGCGCCCGCCGCGCGACGCGCGGCTGCGCATGCCGATGACATGGCCCTCCCCCGACACGCGCTGGCCGGGCTTCA
>JACCSN010000653.1 GCA_013812985.1 Hyphomicrobiales bacterium
GAGCGACGGTTTCAGGGCTCATGGGCAACTCGCGCAGTGATCCGTATGGGAGGAGCAGGGTTGCCCTGATTGGTTAATTTAGGGTTCAGATCGGATCCGGATCGTGTTCAAGCACTGACATTGGCGCTACGAGGAGGCGGAGTTCCTCCGCGCCCGCAAACGACTAGACCGCCGAGGCATACATCTTCAAGACGCGCAGCAGCCTTGGAGGGCGCGCGGCTTGACGAACCGGCCGAATACGTTGAACGTAACCGGGGTGTGACCACACGCCACAACGCACATCACGCGGCGAGGGGGCCGGTAATGGACGGTAAAGCTTCGGATCACGTCGAATTCGTCGGGACGGCTTTGTCCTACGCTATGTTACTGGTCGGGAGCTTGGGAATTGCACTCGCCTTCCTCTAGCTCCCGGATCACGTCAGGCCCAAATCCAGGCGGTGGCGATCAGGGCTAGTCCGGCGAAGCTTATCACGCACAGAATCGTCTCTTGCTTGTCTTCCTGCGAGCTAGAACGTCGCGATGATCCTCTTCTGTTCTACGCTACAAAACACCCCGCCCACCGGCCGACCTCCTTAGCGAAGGATTCACCCCCACAGGCTAAATAAGCCGAGAACTACGCCGCGCGATGAGAGGGCGATGGCAGAGCAATCGGCACGACGGGTCAGGTTAATCATCGGGCCGGATGGTAGCCCATTGACGCCTGCCGACTTGCCTCAGCCGGGCGAGCGTTGGGTGCCTAGCCGAAAGGCTATCGTGGTCGCTGCGGTGCGAGGAGGGCTCCTCTCGATGGAAGAGGCGTGCGCACGGTATGGGCTCACCGTGGAGGAATACCTGTCCTGGCAAACGGCGGTTGACGGCCATGGTCTGGCGGGGCTGCGCACCACAAGGATTCAGCAGTATCGCGGCTCCACAGCCTAGTAGGGCCGCGCACGATGATCCGGTCGTAATCGCCATGCTGAAGGGCCTCGTGGCGGGAATCGTGAATGTGGGGCTGGCACTGGCTGCCGGTGCTTCGTTTCCCCCGCTGCAGGCACTCGGCGCTGCTGCTGCTGTCGGATTCTTTGGGATCGGTGTCAGTCTCGTGCTTTTCATTCTCGCGCTGCGGCACCTCGGCACGGCTCGGACAGGGGCCTATTATTCCTTCGCTCCCTTTATCGGGGCACTCCTCGCCATTGCCATTCTTGGCGAATCCCTAACGCTCAAGCTGGCCGTGGCGGGCCTCCTGATGGGCGTCGGCCTGTGGCTGCACCTGTCCGAGCGGCATGAGCATCTGCACGATCATGAAGGGCTCGATCACGAACACAGCCACGATCATGACAACCATCACCAGCACCATCATGACGGGCCAGTAACGGAGCCGCATTCCCACTGGCACCTGCACGAACCGGGGCGACACAGTCACCCGCACTATCCCGATCTGCACCACCGGCACAGCCACAGCTAGACCAATCGATGCTCCTCGTCATGAAAGCCGCTGGTGACCCGAGACGCGAAAGGTTTTGATCAGGTCATCCTGCCCCCTTGTCCGTGAACGGCGGATGAAATCTGCGTTCAACTTGCGGTCAGAGCGGCGCACCTAAGCTGCAAACGTCTTTTTTTAGGGAGGCATTCATGACCGGCCTAGTTCTCCGCAGCATCATCGCCGCGTTCGGTTTGTCGCTCGTCATTATGACGGCTCTAGCAGGCGTCGCTCAGGCCGATCCAGTAGTGCCCGGCGAGGAGCACTGCGTGGTCAATGTCCGCAGCACCGACAGGCTGAACATGCGCGCACAACCGAGCGCCCGCGCGGAAATCGTCGCTCGCAAGCGTTACGGCGACTGCGGGCTTCTCGTCCAAGAGGAGTGCGGCGCAAATTGGTGTTCGGTTGAGGATGGCCACAGCCTTGGTTGGGTGCATCGGCACTACATCGCAATGGTCTCGCCCGCCATGTATTGTGTCTCAGGCGTCGCCCCCGGGGATGCGCTGAATCTCCGTGCGTTTCCGTCGCCACAGTCTCGTGTAACGGCCCGGCTCCACCGCCGCCAGTGCGACATTGCTTTTCTGCCCCATGCGGTCGGGGACTGGCAAAAGATCCGGGTCGGTGGCTGGCAGGGGTGGGTGAACAGGCGCTATTTGAGCGGGCAGTAATTCACGGCGGCGAGCACGGCTAAGCCAGCGGCTCCTGATCGCGTTTCAATCCATAGACGGCGATACACAGCGGTGCTACACAGCCCTTATTATCGGGAAAGCTAAGTATTTGTTTCTGCTTCGTTTCTGCCGCGAAAAGGCCAGTCCGCCCCTGGGCACCACATCGCCTTATCCAAGTTCAGCAATATCAGCTACTTACGAGCGGGTTGAACACTTTTCAACGGGCGCAGCTCGGAAGGTTGGACACTTTCGGTCCCCGTTTGGCTAACCAACAGTTCATTCCAGAAGCCGCCAAAATCTTCCGCTTGGCCGCGTTGGTGTAACGCGCGGCTCCTCGTGGGTCAGCACCGCGAACACGCCTTTGACTTGGCCGCTGGCGATGCTGGACAGGACCATGACGGCGTGGAACGTGCCGGGGCCCGGCCTCCTCGCCGGCATAGCGGGCGCTTCCCGTCACCTTGGCATGGCCGTCGGCATCGCGGATGGCGGCACGATGGGGGCGGCGGCTTGGTCGAACATGGTCGACGGGGCTCGTCATGCCTTGCCTCCCGCCATCATCAGCGCGCACGCCGTCATCAGTGACGCGAGCCTACACCAGCGCTGCCACCACGGCGATGCAGTCGCCCATGCCGATCAGGCCGGAGAAGTGACGAGCAGCAAGGATCCCGTCGATGCGCGCCCGGTATTCCGCGGGCGCTCGTCCCAGCCCCTCGACAGGATAGACGCGGGCCAGGAGGTCGCCCTTGCGCACGTGTTCGCCCAGATCGATCGTCGGTTCGACCAGACCCTCCGACTGGCTGAACGAAAAACCCTCGGAGGACGGCATATCAAGCTCGATCGGTTGGCTTGGCTCCACCGGGCCATCCAGGATGCCGGCATGCTTCAGGACGTTGCTTACGCCGCGTTTCGCGATCGCGACGGTGCGGGCAGTCGCCGTGCCCCCTCCGCCGATCTCAGTGGTCACGAACACCTTGCCTTGGCTCTCTGCGGCCGTATCGTACATGCCGACTGAATCGATCTCGAGCATCATCATCGAATACGGCGCTCCGAAAGCATTGCGGGCGTCGATGCAGCGCGCCTCCTGGTCCTTGTCCGCCAGAATGTGACAGGCCGCGAAGGGCACGAAATCGAGCGTCCGCCCGCCGGAGTGGAAATCCAGCACGATGTCCGCCATCGGCAGAAGCGTCCTCTGGAAGAAGTCGGCTACCTTTTCCGTCACCGTGCCGTCCGGGCGTCCTGGAAACGTGCGGTTGAGATTGAGGTGGTCGGCCGGCGAGAGCCGCCGCCCGGCCGCGAAGGCCGGAGTGTTCATGAAGGGCACAATGATCACGCGGCCGTTGACCCGGTCCGGCGATAATCTCGACGCGAGATCCACCAACGCGATCGGTCCCTCATATTCGTCGCCGTGATTGGCGCCGGTGAGGAGCGCCGTCGGGCCGCCGCCGTTGCGCACGACGGTGATCGGGATCATCAGGTTTCCCCAGGCGGATTCGTCGCGGCTCCAGGGAAGACGCAAATATCCGTGCTGAATCCCGTTTCGATCGAAGTCCACCGTGGGGACGATTGGACTCGGCTTCAAGCGAAGCCATCCGCATTTCGGGCGAATATTGTCGGCGCGTGCCCGGCGTAGCGCATCATCCGCTGGAAGCTCATGGAGATATGAGAGCGGCGGATGTGACCGACCGATGCAAGGTCTCCGACTTCCATCGCCCCGAGAACGTCTTCCATTTCGCGGCGGAACGCGGCGAATTCCTCGGCGAGGTTGAGGCGCGGCATCAGCTTCAGAACGATCCGGGACGTCTGGAAGTAGAGCCGCTCGCTGATTTCCCTGAGCGGCTGGTTGCCCGTCATCGCGGTGATCTCGCTGAAGAAGTCCATGTTCAGACGCGCGAAGGCCTTGTGGTCGGGGTCGCGCGGAAGCGCATCGCAGCGCGCGATGAGGGCTCGGATGCGGTCGAGGTCCGCCGCGCTCCGCGGAATCGGCGATAGACGACCGATCAAGACAGCCAGTTCAAGCCGGATGTGGTAGACCTGAGCGAGTTCCTCGATCTCGACATCCTTGACGATCGTTCCGACACCGTGCCGGGCCTCGATCAGGCCCTCGGATTCCAGGCGCGCAAGGACGCGTCGGACCGGCGTGCGGCTGATCTCGAATTCCTCGGCCAGCTCCTCTTCCGAAAGCCGCGCGCCGGGAGGGTATTCCAACAGGCAGATCCGGTCGCGCAGCGTGCGGTAGATGCGCTCGAAGCGCTCGCGCGCAACGGTCGCCGGCCGCTCCGCCGACCTGCGGCTTGCGATGCTGAACTCGGCGACGGTCACGTCGCTTCCAACACCGCGCTCAGGAACTG
>JACCSN010000649.1 GCA_013812985.1 Hyphomicrobiales bacterium
AGAGCACCATCAGCGCCTGATCGGTCGCCCGGCCCCGGCGCAGCGCCGCGACGACGCCCATGGTCAGCCCCAGCGCCAGCTCGCAGAGGATCGCGCCGGCCATGAGGAGCAAGCTCGCCGGCAGCCGGGACCAGATCAGCTCCGACACCTCGGTCCGCTGCAGGTAGGAGCGGCCGAGATCGCCCTGCGCCAGGCTCACGAGATAGCGCCAGTACTGCTGGTGAAACGGCAGATCGAGCCCCAGCTCGCGGCGGATGCTCGCGACCGTCTCGGCGGAGGCGCTGCGGCCGGCGATCTGCCGGGCCGGATCGGCCGGCACGAGATAAAGCAGAACAAAGGTGACAAGCGTGATGCCGATGAGGATCAGCGCCGACTGGAAGAGCCGCCGGGCGAGGTAGGGCGCCATCGGCGTCAGTACCTCCCCTTTTGGGTCGGATCGAGGATTTCGCGAAGTGCATCGCCGACGAGATTGAAGCCGAGCGCCAGCAGGATGATGCAGAGGCCCGGGATGAAGACGAGCCAGGGTGCGGAGGTGAAATAAGTCTGGTTCTCGAAGATGATGTTGCCCCATGAGGCGGTCGGCGGCTGCACGCCGATGCCGAGGAAGGAGAGCGTTGCCTCGAGGAGAACCGTGGTCGAGATGCCGAGCGTGCCCCAGACGATGATCGTCGGCGCGAGATGCGGAAGGATATGCCTGAACAGGATGCGCAGCCGCCCGGCGCCGAGCGCCCGCTCCGCGTCGATGAATTCGCGTTCAGACAGCGACCGGGTTTCCGTGTAGACGATGCGCGCCACCTGCACCCAGTTCACCAGCGCGATGACAAGCGCGACGATCCACAGGCTCGGGCGGAACAGCGCGGCGAGCACGATGGCGAGCAAGAGCGCCGGGAACGCCATCATGAGATCGGTGAAGCGCATGAGGATCGCGCCGACCCAGCCGCGCAGGAAGCCCGCGACGATCCCGACCAGCGCGCCGATTCCGACCGCGAGGCCATTGGCGACGACGCCGATCACCAGCGACGTGCGCGCCCCGTAGAGGAGCCGCGACAGGAGATCTCGGCCGAGCAGGTCGGTGCCGAGGAGAAAATCCCGGTTGGGCGGCAGCGGCGCGCCTTCCAGCGTCAGGCCTTCGAAGGTCTGCTCGGCCGGGTCGTAGGGGGCCAGCAGAGGCGCCGTGAGCGCGGAAGCGGCGACGATCGCGATCACGACCAGGCCGAAGACGGCGAGCGGGCGGCGGAAAAGCCTGGCGAGCGCGCCGGCAGCCGGCGGGCGCGGGCCTGCGATCGGGGTCGGCTCGGGTAGGGTTACGAAAGTCATGGGATTACAAAGAAAGCTCAAGGGAGATAATCGTGACGCACTGGCGTTTGTCGATTGGCAGCCGGAAAATTAGCGCCAGTGTGCCCCACCATCCATGAGCGCGAACCTGACGATCAGACCTGCGCGGGCCAGGCGTTTCTGGCGTGCCGGCAAAAAATCACGTCCAGTCAGCTTCGCCCTCGTCGCGCTCGCGCGCAGGGTGCTTCACGTTCAAGATAACGACTTCCCCCGCGAATTCATCGACGTAGTAGTAGACGAGATATGGATAACGCGCCGTGACCAGGCGGCGGATCTCGCTAACCCGCAGCAGTCTCCCGGAATATGGGAAAATGAGAAGATTCTGTAGACTTGCATGGATCGCGCTGATTACTCGCTCTGCTGCGATGGGACTGCGAGATTCGATGTGCTCGGCGACCTCATTGAGGTTTTCGATCGCACGCGGCGTAAATCGAAGCCTCATTTAATCCGGTCAAAGCGCCGGAACGCAGCCTCCACCTCCGCATCGGTCGCAAACTCGCCGCGACGTGCTTGCTCGAGGCTTTCCAAAACATCGGGCAGGTGCGCCGGGTCGATGGCTTCGGGCTCGCGATCGTCGCGCACCAAATGCAGCATGGCGCGGGCGATCTCGTCCTGACTTGCAGCCGGCAGACGGCTCACCGCTTCCAGAGCTTGCTCCAACAACTTGGTCATCCGGCGAGATTAGAATTTCCAAGGCTGGAAAAGAAGCCCCTTTCCCGCTAAAGCGCCCCATGCCCGATCACCGCCTTCAACCGACAACCAGTTCGAGCCTTTCGCCATGAATCCGAGAACCCTCTACGACAAGATCTGGGACGACCACCTCGTCGACGAGCAGCCGGACGGCACCGCGCTCCTCTATATCGACCGCCATCTCGTCCATGAGGTGACCAGCCCGCAGGCTTTCGAGGGCCTGCGCCTCGCCGGCCGCAAGGTGCGCGCGCCGGAGAAGACGCTCGCCGTCGTCGATCACAACGTGCCGACCACCGACCGCCGCTTCGGCATCGACGACCCGGAATCGGCCCTGCAGGTCGAGACGCTCGCCGAAAACGCCGCCGATTTCGGCATCGAATATTATTCCGAGCTCGACCGCCGCCAGGGCATCGTCCACATCGTCGGCCCCGAGCAGGGCTTTACGCTGCCCGGCATGACCATCGTCTGCGGCGACAGCCACACCTCCACGCACGGCGCTTTCGGAGCCTTGGCCCACGGTATCGGCACCAGCGAGGTGGAGCATGTGCTCGCCACGCAGACCTTGATCCAGAGAAAAGCCCGGAACATGCGGGTCACCGTCGACGGCAGGCTCCCGGACGGAGTCACCGCCAAGGACGTGATCCTCGCCATCATCGGCGAGATCGGCACGGCCGGTGGCACCGGCCATGTCATAGAATATGCCGGCGAGGTGATCCGCGCGCTGTCCATGGAAGGGCGGATGACTGTCTGCAACATGTCGATCGAGGCCGGCGCCCGAGCCGGCATGATCGCGCCGGACGAGACGACTTACGCCTACATCAAGGGCAAGCCGCGCGCCCCCGAGGACGCGGCCTGGGATACGGCCCGCGCCTATTGGGAGACCCTGCCGACGGATGGCGGCGCCCATTTCGACCGGGAGGTTCGCCTCGACGGCGGCAACCTGCCGCCGGTCGTGACCTGGGGCTCATCGCCGGAAGACGTGGTCGCGATCACCGGCGCCGTGCCCGATCCGGACCTGATCCTGGACGAGAACAAGCGCGCGTCGAAATGGCGGGCGCTGCAATATATGGGCCTGAAGCCCGGCACGCGGATCACCGACATCAGGCTCGACCGAATCTTCATCGGGTCATGCACGAACGGCCGCATGGAGGATCTCCGGGCCGCCGCCAAGGTCGTGGAGGGCCGGCGCATCGACGAGAACCTGACGGCGATGGTGGTGCCCGGCTCCGGGATAGTGAAGGAGCAGGCTGAATCGGAGGGCCTGGACCAGATCTTCAAGGCCGCCGGCTTTGAATGGCGGGAGCCCGGCTGCTCCATGTGCCTCGCGATGAATGCCGACAAGCTTTTGCCGGAGGAACGCTGCGCTTCGACGTCGAACCGGAATTTCGAGGGGCGGCAAGGTTATAAGGGCCGCACGCACCTCGTCTCCCCCGCCATGGCCGCCGCCGCGGCGATTGCCGGCCACTTCGTCGATATCCGCGACTGGCGCTGAAGTCCCGAGGGCTCGGCCGCAATAATTCGCGGATCGATTGCTCCGCGAGCTAGCGCGCGAAAGGCCAAGCATCGCGCTTTGATTCAAAAACAAAAGGACCCGGATAAACCGGGTCCCCAGAGTTTAGCGTGAGTCAGGCGTTAGCCACCACCGCCGCCGGAACCACCGCCGCCGCCGCCGTTACCGCCGCCGCCATTGCCGCCGCCGCCACCGCCGCCGACATCACCGCCGCCGCCGCTGCCGCCGGAATCATCGTTGCCGCCGCCGGCAGTCCCAGTTCCATCGTTGCTTGTGCTGGCGCCGCTATCACCGCCGGTGCCGCCCGAGCTTTTCTGCTCGCCGCTCTCCCGCGGTGTCGCGACCATGGCGCCTTCCGGGAACGCATCGCCTGACGACATCATCTGGCCTTCGCCAGGCGCCGCCACGTCGAACGAGGCCCCGCCTTCGGCGCAGGCCGTGATCATGTTCTCGCCGGACATGTAGAAGCCGCCTTCCTCGCAATCGGAAGGCCGCGAGAAGTCTTCCGTGCGCATGACGCGGGCGCCCTCGGCCATGTCGCCGCCCATCACCATCATGCTGTCGCCTTCGCCGGTGACAAACATCTCAGTGGTGGCATTCTGGGCATAAGACGGCGATGCGGCGAGCATCAGCGCCGCCACGGCCGTCGAAAGCGTTAGCATTTTCTTCATCGTATAGTCTCCTTGGTTCAAGTCTCGCGCCCCCTCAAATGCAGGTAGGACACATCGCGAGCGAGGCGCTGCGAAGCCTCCAGTTGGCAAAACGTGCGCCGCCCCTCTTGGTTTCAAAAGACGGCTCACAAAAGCGTGCTTCGTTGCGTGAGCGGTTAAGGCTCGATATATTCCAGAGCGGCCGCGGCAGTCGCCGGGGAAGCCGTTTCCAAGGCTCAAAGATCCTTCAGGCTCGCTTCGCTTTCCTTCTCGCCCGCTGGTCTCTATCTCTGCCACGATGAATTCCATGCGGAGCTTCTGGAGCGTGCGCGCCGCTCCAAGTCTCGACGAGTTCGAGCAGCTGGCGAGACAGGCGTTCAAGGCGCTGCCGAAGTCGTTCCGCGAACTGGTCGGCGAGGTGACCTTCTCGGTCGACGAGTTCCCCGAGG
>JACCSN010000660.1 GCA_013812985.1 Hyphomicrobiales bacterium
TTTTCTCGATGAGGCGCTGTCGGCAAGCTGAGGGGATGTGGTGAGCGACCGAACCGATGGAGATGTGATCGACCGTGCCGCGGGCATTTCGCCAGGCTCCGAATTGGCGGCCCTGCGGCGGGCGCGCGCCGACAATGTCAGGCTTAGCCAGGCAAGCCACGATGCGGCGCTCAATCCCAGGGATTGCGGCAATATCAGCCGAGGCGAGCGGGCGGCGCTTGCCTGCCGCATGGCGCGCCTCCTGAAGGATGAGCGGCTCGAACGTCATTATCGCGAATTGCTAGATGCGGCAGGCGACGCGGAAACCGCTCCCGTTGCCGACCCGGACGGCCAGACGGCGCCCGATCCTCGCCTCACGGCGATTGTGCGCCACGTCGAGCTCGTCACTTTGACCCCGGCGCTCGCTACCCGAACGGACATCGAACAGCTGAAATCGGCCGGGCTCACCGACCGCGATATCGTCACGCTTTCCGGCCTGATCGCCTTCGTCAATTATCAGGCCAGGGTCGCCGCCGGCTTGCGCCTGCTGGGGAGTCGCTGATGCGCGCCGCTGTCCTCGATTTCACGCTCGCCGCGCTCGAATGGCATCCTCACGTCCGGCCCGTCGATATCGAGAGCGCCTCGGCCGAACAGCTCGACGCGCTGAAGACTACGCCGTCTAACACGAAGGTTTCGGACTATGTGCTGGTGCTCGCGCAGGATGCGGAAATCCTCGCCGCCCGCACGCCGCTCTTCAACGACATCATGTATGCCCGCGGTGGTCTGTCCCGCGCCGAGCGCGAGCTGGGCTCCCTGGCCGCCTCGGTCGTCAATCGCTGCATCTATTGCGCGGCGATCCATGCCAACCGGTATCTCACTCTGGCGAAGAAGCCAGACGTCGTGAAGGCGATCTATCGGGACGGGGTTGGGGCACAGCTCGACCGACGTGAGCAGGCCGTATTCGATTTCGGCGTGAAGCTCACGCAGCCACCAGACGCTCTCTCTGAAGCGGACCTCATCCCGCTGCGGGAGGTCGGCCTGAGCGATCTGGAGATCCTGGATCTCATCCATGCGGTCGCGATCTTCGGCTGGGCCAACCGGCTGATGCACACGCTGGGCGAGCCGCACAGTGTCGCCTGAGAGCGACTAGGCGGGCATAGCCCTCTCGGCGTCACCGACAGACTCAGAGTCAGGGATCGCGCTTTTCAATCTTATCGGAATACATTTGCTAACGTTATGAAACAGTATGTTGCCGTTCGCCAGATGATTTTGAGCGGCTCCTGCGACATCAATGGGAACAATGTCGTCTTCACCGATACACGTCCGCCACTGAACTGCATTGAGAACCTCAGGCTCAGATCTCGATTGCGGAGCTCTACCTGCAACGCGAGGCCCCGGCCGGTCAGGCCACTGTTTCGGCGTCGCAGGAAATGTTGTCGTTAGAATACGTCGCCTTAGAGATTGCTGCCGCCAGCAGTGAAGACCTGGATGCTGTGGTCAAGGCATTGGACGAGATTTGGATGTCGCAGAGCATGCTTGCTGAACCGCCGTTTGCTATCGAGGAAGCGGTGGAGAGTTTTGCTGAGAACGCGTTCTTTGTCTTGAAAGACCGGGTTTCGGCGCTGTTTTGAGAGAACCGACGACACCCCGTCGGGCGTGGAAGGAAGGACGCCATGGGCCTGAAGAAGGCGAGCGCGCGTGTGAGGAAGGCGCAGGCGCTCCCCTTCTTCTCGTCGGGGAGGATCTCGGTGTAGGCGTCGTTGACGCAGACATGGAGGTGCTCCCAGCCGATGCCGCGGTTCTTCCGCATGCCGCTGTGCTGGCCGGTGATGCGGTGGCCGACGCCGTCGATCTTGCCGAGCTTCTTGATGTCGATGTGGATGAGCTCGCCGGGATGCTTTCGTTCGTAGCGGACGGCCGGCGGCTTGGGATCGAGAGCGGCGAGCCGGCCAAGGCCGAGCCAGCGCAGCACAGCGCCGACGGTGGAGCGCGGCATGGCGAGCCGGCGGGCGATGGCCGGGCCGCTCAGGCGCTCGCGCCGCAGCCGTTCGATCTCGGCGATACATTCGGCCGGCAGGCGTGCGGAGAGCGCGCCGGCGTCGGCTTGCGATCGTAGAGCGCCGCCGCGCCGCTGGCGCGCCAGCGGCCGAGCCATTTGTAGGC
>JACCSN010000670.1 GCA_013812985.1 Hyphomicrobiales bacterium
GCGCCGTCAGCCGAGAGATGGTGCGGATGCTCGTGAATGCGGCGGCGGCAGGCATCGATGATCTCGCCCGAGCCGCGCAGCATGCAAGGCGTCGTGCCGCACACCTGCACATGCGCCTTCGTCCCGACCGGCTCCAGGTGGAACATCGTATAGAACGTCGCGACCTCCAGGACGCGGATGAGCGGCATGCCAAGCATGCAGCCAACGCCCTCCATGGCCGGCTTCGTCAGCCACCCCTCCTGCTCCTGGGCCCGCCAGAGGAGCGGAATGATGGCAGACGCCTGCCGTCCTTCCGGGAATCTCTTTATCGTCCGCTCCGCCCAGCCGAGATTATCCGCTGAGAAGGCGAAGCGTTCGGGCTGCGTTTCGGCAAGGCGGCGGACGGCCATGAAGGCGGGATTCCAAGGCGTTGGCGTAGGGTGCTTGGGACGGATGTGGTTCTAGCACGCGCCGGGCGAAAGGCCAGCGCCGGCGGGCGCGACAAGATGCGGCGACGCGAGATGCGCCCGCTCTCGCCTCGTCAGCGTTCATGGAGGAGCGCCGCCGCGGAAACGCTGAAGCCGGGCGGATCGAAGCGCAGGTCGCCGCCATCCGCGCCCACGATCCTCGTCCGGATTTCGTTTCCATCGCGCCGATGATGCACAACGACGCGCTTTTCCGGATTGACGATTAGGTAGTGCTGGATGCTAACCACCGAGAAATACTCGATTAGCTTTGCGCCGGTGTCGTCGCGCTCGGTCGACGGCGAGACCACTTCAACCACAATCAAAGGCGCGTCCAGTATGAGGGCGTCCGGGTCCGGTTGATCGCCGCACTGGACGGCGGCGTCAGGCTCGCGCGAATGCTGCCTGTCAACGACGACAGTCATGCCGTCCGTGTAGATTGTGCAAGGAAGCCCGGCGCGGTTAACCCCTTCGCGCAACGCCAGCAATACTGCAATCTTCACAAGATTGTGCCGCGTCCGCTCCGGCGCCATCGTCACGACGCGCCCTGCCACCAGCTCATAGCGACCGCTTGGCTGGCGCATCGCCCAGTCGATGAACTCGTCGCTGGTGAGAAGTCGGTCGGGAACGGCGCTCATGACATGATGATAGCACGCTCGGGCTAGATTAAAGGATCGTCAAGACGAATAATGGGCAGGTCGGCACTTGGCGTCCCGGCGAGGCGAGCCGACTGGATCGACCCGCCTCCTGCCAATCAACTATCGATCAACCTCCCCGAACACGATGTCCAGCGATCCCAGCACCGCCGAGACATCGGCCAGCATATGGCCGCGGCACATGAAGTCCATCGCCTGGAGGTGGGCAAAGCCGGGTGCGCGGACCTTGCAGCGGTAGGGCTTGTTGGAGCCGTCGGAGACCAGGTAGACGCCGAACTCGCCCTTCGGCGCCTCGACGGCCGCGTAAACCTCGCCGGCGGGGACATGATAACCCTCGGTGTAGAGCTTGAAGTGGTGGATCAGCGATTCCATCGACCGCTTCATGTCGCTCCGCGTCGGCGGGAAGATCTTGCCGTCCTCGATGGCGACCGGACCACCGCCGTCGGCAGAGCGCAGCTTCTCCAGGCACTGCTTCATGATGCGGATCGACTGCCGCATCTCGATCATGCGGATTATGTAGCGGTCGTAATTGTCGCCATTCCTGCCGACAGGGATGTCGAATTCCATCTCGGCGTAGCATTCGTAGGGTTGCGACTTGCGCAAATCCCAGGGCGCGCCGGAGCCGCGCACCATGACGCCCGAAAAGCCCCACTTCCAGCAATCGTCGATGGTGACCAAGCCGATATCGACGTTGCGCTGCTTGAAGATGCGGTTGGGTGTGAGAAGATTGTCGAGATCGTCGACGACGGCGAGGAACGGATCGCAAAAATCCCAGATGTCGTCGATGAGCTTCGGCGGCAGGTCGCCGCGCACCCCGCCCGGTCGGAAATACGCCGCATGCATGCGCGAGCCGGAAGCGCGCTCGTAGAAGACCATCAGCTTCTCGCGCTCTTCAAAGCCCCAGAGCGGCGGCGTCAGCGCGCCGACATCCATGGCCTGGGTGGTGACATTGAGGAGGTGAGAGAGGAGCCGGCTGATCTCGTGGTAGAGCACGCGGATGAGCTGCCCGCGCCGCGGGACTTCGATTTCAAGCAGGCGCTCCACGGCCAGGCACCAGGCATGCTCGCAGGCCATGGGCGCGACGTAGTCGAGCCGGTCGAAATAGGGCAAAGCCTGCAGGTAGGTCTTAGTCTCGATCAGCTTCTCGGTGCCGCGATGCAGGAGGCCGATATGCGGGTCAACGCGCTCGACGATCTCGCCGTCAAGCTCCAGGACGAGGCGCAGCACGCCATGCGCGGCCGGGTGCTGCGGGCCGAAGTTGATGTTGAAGTTGCGGATGTCGGCTTCTGCCATGCGCTTTTCAGTTCACTTTCTCGTCGCCTGGCAGGAGATAGTCAGCCCCCTCCCAAGGCGACTCGAAATCAAAGTTCCGGAACTCCTGCGCGAGCTTGACCGGCTCGTAGACCACCCGCCGCTGCTCGTTGTCGTAGCGGACTTCGACAAAGCCGGTCAGCGGAAAATCCTTGCGGAGCGGGTGGCCCTGAAACCCGTAATCGGTGAGGATGCGGCGGAGATCGGGGTTGCCGGCAAAAAGGATGCCGAACAGATCGTAGGCCTCGCGCTCGAACCACGTCGCGGCAGGAAAGACGTCGCTGATAGACGGAACCGGCGTGTCCTCGTCAGTAGCCAGCTTGACGCGGATGCGGGTATTCTTGCGCGGGCTGAGCAGGTGATACACCACGTCGAAGCGCTTTTCGCGGGCCGGGTAATCCACTCCCGCGAGATCGACGAAGGAGACGAATTGCAGTTCGGCGTCGTCGCGCAGAGCGGTCAGGATCTCGACAATAATCTCCGACGCTACGCTGATCGTCAGCTCGCCAAAGGCGATCTGCTCCGCGATCTTGCGCGGGCCGAGCACTTCCGCGACCCGCGCCGCGATTGGCCCGAGCCCATGCGCTGGCTGGCTCGCCTCGCTAAGGCCGCCGAGGCTTGCCGGGTCGCTGCTCACGAATGATCTTCCAGTTCGCTGACCCTGCGCTCCAGGGCTTCAATCCGCCCCTCGAACTCACCGGTGACGAGGCGGCTCAAGAGGCTGTCGGCGGTTAGCGCCTGCTTGAAGGATGTCTGCGCATCCTCAAGCGTCTTGAACCGGCGCTCCATTATGTCGAACCGCTCCATTGTTTCTTCACGAAACGCCGAAATTTCGGTGCGTATCTCGCGCAGCATCGGCACGATCATGTCAGCGGGATCTGCCATCCCTCACCTCTCGATCGTCCCGGTGCGGCGGATCTTCTTCTGCAGCAGCATCACGCCATAGAGCAGCGCCTCGGCCGTCGGCGGGCATCCGGGCACATAGATGTCGACCGGCACGATGCGGTCGCAGCCCCGCACCACCGAATAGGAATAATGGTAATAGCCGCCGCCATTGGCGCAGGAGCCCATGGAGATCACGTAACGCGGTTCCGGCATCTGGTCGTAGACCTTGCGGAACGCCGGCGCCATCTTGTTGGTGAGCGTGCCCGCGACGATGATGACGTCCGACTGGCGCGGGCTGGCGCGCGGCGCGAAGCCGAACCGCTCGGCGTCGTAGCGCGGCATCGACATCTGCATCATCTCGACCGCGCAGCAGGCGAGGCCGAAGGTCATCCACATGAGCGAGCCGGTGCGCGCCCAGGTGATGAGCTCGTCGGTGGATGTGACCAGCCAGCCCTTGTCGGCCAGCTCGTTATTGACCTCCGTGAAGAACGGGTCGGGCCGGCGCAGTGCCTCCGGCGATAGGAGGCCGCGCGGATGCGGGTCATCCAGCTTGGGGGCTTGGATCGACGGCGCCCCGGGCTTCTGTGCCATTTCGATCAATCCCATTCCAGCGCGCCCTTCTTCCACTCGTAGATGAAGCCGACCGTGAGCACGCCGAGGAAAATCATCATCGACCAGAAGCCGAACCAGCCGAGGCTCTTGAAGGCCACTGCCCAGGGAAACAGGAACGCGACCTCCAGATCGAAGATGATAAACAGGATGGCGACAAGATAGAACCGGACGTCGAACTTCATGCGCGCATCATCGAACGCCGCGAAGCCGCATTCGTATGCAGAAAGCTTCTCCGCATCGGGCTGCTTGTAGGCGACGAGAAACGGCGCGACGAGGAGGGCTGCCCCGATGGCAAGCGCCACGCCGATGAAGATCACGATCGGAAGGTAGCTCTGCAGCAGGGCTTCCATCGGGGCTCGTCCGGTTGCGGTGGGATCCTCCCGCAATCTAGGCGCCGGCGCGAACCGGTCAACGCTCTCCCTTGCGGCGTGGAGACGCGGGGTGCCCACGCAATATCCCGATTCTCCGTCATGCGAGCCGCCGCATAGGGCGCCACGACGCTGGACGAACGGGAAAAAATTGATAGGTTTGGCCGACCACGCGCGCTTCACCCACTCGAGAGTGGTCAGGAGCGCCGATGCAGGTTAACC
>JACCSN010000701.1 GCA_013812985.1 Hyphomicrobiales bacterium
GCATCAGCCCCCACTGGGTAACGGCGACCCGCTCCATGAAGCGGGTGGTGTCGCTGCGGAGCGCCGCGATGATAGGCATGAAGAGGAAGGCGTAGACGGGGATGAAGATCGAATAGAGCCCATACCATTCGTCGGCGATGAGCCAGTACTGGACGGGCAGGATGACGAAGAAGGCGGCGACCAGCGCGTAATGGTCGCTCCGCCTTGTGTCGGTCAGCGTGATGAACTCGCGGAGCGCCGTGAAGGAGGCGAAGGCGAAGAGCACGATGACCCCGATCCTGCCGAACAGGAAGGCGATGCCGATCAGGATCACCATCACCCACCAGGCGTTGATGCGCTTGTTGAGGTTGTCGATGACCGGGCTCGGCGTCGCGCCTTGACGGCGGGCCAGCAGCATTCCGGTGGCAGTGGCGAGGAGCAGCACGCCGCCGACGCCGAGGAAAAGCAAAATGGTCTGCTCCCGCATCGTCATGGGCTGGCGGCTCCTTCGGACTTCAGGCGGAGCAGCGCGGCGCGGGCGCGCTCCAGGAAGGCGGTCTTCTCCTCGCCGGCCCGCAGCCTCAGCGGTGTTCCGAAGGCGACCGTGCAGATCAATGGCACCGGGATGAGCTCGCCCTTGGGCATCACCCGGTTGAGATTGGCGATCCACACCGGAACCATCTCCAGGCCGGCGCGCGCCAGCGCGAGCCGGTAGATGCCGCTCTTGAAGGGAAGCAGGGGAAGTTCGGTCAGGTTGCGCGTGCCTTCCGGGAAGAGGATCAACGACGAGCCCTGATCGAGCGCCTCGGCCATCTGCCCAATCGGGTCCTGGACGCGCTTCTCCGCCTCGCGCTCGACCAGCACGGCGTTGAAGACCCGCTCGCCGAAGAAGCGGCGCAGCTTGTCCTTGCGCCAGTATTCGGCCGCGGCGACGGGACGTGTGCGGTTGCGCACCGGATCGGGGAGGACCGTCCAGACCAGGACGAAGTCGCCGTGGCTGTTGTGATTGGCGAAATAAACGCGCGGCGTGTCATCAGGTGGAAAGCCCCGCCACTCGGCGCGGACCGCGGTGACGAAGCGGGCGAAGAGGCGCACCGCCGCCGCGACAAGGGTCTCGATCATGATCGCGCCCCGGCTTCACGCAGGCCGGCGCGGACACGGTTGACGATCGTCCAGACGAGCAGGGCGGCAAGCACGGCCATGATCCAGACCGCCCAAGCCGGGAGCGGGAGGCCGAGCCCGACCCAAAGGCCCAACGCGCCGAACACCAGCGCCCGGTCACTCTTCCCCATCGGCCCGTCATAGCGGCGCGAGGCGCCGTTGCTCGGCCCGAGCGCGCCGGCGAATTCGGTCATCGCGGCAAGCAGGATGACGAGCCCCGTCCAGAACGGGCCGAAGGGGCCGAGCCAGGCGAAAGGCGCGTAGAGCGCGGCGTCCGACACGACATCGGCGATCTCGTTCAGGTAAGCGCCGAGCAGGCTTTTCTGGCCGAACTCCCGCGCCAGCATCCCGTCGATCGCATTCAACGCCATGCGCGCCAGGAACCACAGCGGGAGGAGCAGAAAGGGCCAGTGCTCCGGGGTGCTTGCCGCGACGAAGCCTCCGATGGCGACCGAACCCACGGCCGCGGCGGCAGTCACCTGATTGGCGGTGACGCCAGCCCGGGCGAGGCTGACCACAAGCGGACGAAGCAGCGCCTGGAACCGCGGCTTCAGCGCATAAAGTGTCACAAGCCCTCCGCCAGAAAGCGTCTTCAGGCGGAGCTTATCCGAGTCGCGGCCTTATTGCCGCTCGGCGCGCGACCCAAATCAAATGGGGCGGCTTCGCGCGGGGCCGGCAGCAACGACGGCAGCGCCAAATCAGGCGCGGCGGCGATGGCGCCCGAGCGGACAAGGTCGGCGGCTGTCGCGAGGCCGGCCGCCGTGACCTGGCCCTTGCCGCCGGACGGTGGAACCGTCTCGCGGATGAACCGGAGCACTTTGTCCAAAGGGCCGATCGCGTCGTCCGCCACCTCTGCATTGCTCGCCTGCGCCGCCAGGATCTCGATGGCGATGACGAGCGCGGCGGTTCCCGCCATCGGCAGCAGCCTGCGGACGCCGTCGCGATTGGCCGTGGCATCGTCCCCCTTCACCCGCACCGCACAGGCGCGCTCCCGGTTCTCGGCCACGAAAGCGGCCGCCATGTTGCTCGGCGCAGTGGCCGCGCCATTCTCGCCCGCCTTCGATCGACCGGCGCGCCCATTGAGCGCGAGGATCCGCCGTTCCGACAAGGCGCCGATCTCGCGCAGGGCGATCGCGATCAGGTTGGCGGCCAGCGCAACTGAAGAGACATCCGCGACGCTGTCGACGATCTCCTCCGTCTGCCAGATCACCAGGCGCTGCTCGGTAACCGCGTTCGTTTCCCGCTGCAGGGTTTCGCCGGCCTGCCGCAAGAGATCGAGGCAGGCCCCCATCCCCGGCTGAGCGCGCCGAACATCCGCGCTCGCGAGCTGAAGGGTTCGATCCGGCGCGGCGGATGCTTCGGTCGTCGGAACAAGCATGCGCAGCGCGGCCGCGACCTCGATCTCCCCGGGGTGGCGGTGCAGAATGGGGATTCGCGGGTGGATGGACGCAGGCGCTCCGACGCCGGCCTGAGCCGAGATCGCGCTGGCGACCAAACCCGACTGGAAAACCCGTTCGGCCTCGAACAGCCCGGCCAGGGCGTAGGCGGTGCCCACCTGGGCGCCGGACAGGATTGCGGTCTTCTCCGTCGCGCTCAGCGTCAGCGGACGATACCCGGCCTTCCTGAGCGCCTTGGAGGCGGGACCGCGGACGCCGCCCGATTCGGCTTCCCCCGCGCCGGTCAGGAGCCCGAAGATATGGGCTAATGCAAAGCGATGGCTGTCGCTCTGGGACGGCATGGCTGGCAACAGGTCCTGGGCGAGACAGGTCTCGAGCGCCTGAACCAATTCCCAGCGGGCGCCGGACATGCCCTGCGCCAGCGAGGCGAGCTTCAGCGCAACCACCAGCCGGACGAGTGGCGCGGGGAGATACTCGCCACTCTTGTTCATGAGGTCGGCGACGGTCGGCCCCTCGTCATTGCCGGTGGTCCGGCGAGGCTCGTCGTGGGCGAGGATCGCATCGAGCCCGGCGGAGCCCGCCTCAACATCGGCGCGCGAAACGGGATCGAGCTTAAGC
>JACCSN010000716.1 GCA_013812985.1 Hyphomicrobiales bacterium
CCCATCGCGTTGCCGAAGTCCGGCGCGCGCTCAGGCCGCATCGGAAGGAGGAGAGGTTCCAGTTGGCTAAGCGCCGTTCAAGACTGCTCGTCACCGTGGATCCTGGACTTGCCCCGCTTTGGTGGAGAGGCATTGGGTCAGATAGCCGCCCGCCTTTCGAACTGGACGGGGCTGACGAAGTCGAGCGCCGAATGGCGCCTGACGGGGTTATAGAAGCCGTCGATGTAGCGGGCAATGGCGCGCTCGGCCTCGGAGCGGGTCTGGAAGACCGCCCGCCAGACCAGCTCGGATTTGAGCGTCTTGAAGAACGTCTCGACCATCGCATTGAACCGCTCCGGGTTTGCCGGAGGCTCCAACTCCTGAGAAGGTGGAGCCATGACGAGCAAGACAACGAACAAGTTTTCGCCTGAGGTTCGTACCCGAGCGGTGCGGATGGTGCTGGATCACGAGACGGAGCATCCTTCGCGATGGGCTGCGATTGTTTCCGTGTCATCGAAGATCGGCTGCACGGCCCAGACGCTGCACCAATGGCTTGGCAAGGCCGAACGCGACAGCGGCCGCAAGCCCGGCGTGACCACGGATACGGCCGCCAGAATGAAGGCCCTTGAGCGCGAGAACCGCGAGCTTCGGCAGGCAAACGAGATCCTGCGCAAGGCATCAGCATATTTCGCACAGGCGGAGCTCGACCGCCCGTTCAAGAGATGATCGCCTTCATCGACGATCACCGCCAGGTTTATGGGGTCGAGCCGATCTGCAAGGTTCTGCCGATCGCCCCCTCGACCTATCATGCCCATATCGCCAAGCGCGCCAATCCCGAGAAGCTTTCGGCGCGGACGAAGCAGGATATCATCCTACAGCCCGAGATTGCCCGTGTCTTCGCCGAGAACTTCGAGGTCTATGGTGTGCGCAAGGTCTGGCGGCAATTGGGGCGTGAAGGCCTCAACACCGCCCGCTGCACCGTGGAGCGGCTGATGCGCCACATGGGCTTGGCTGGCGTGATCCGTGGCAAGCCCGTGCGCACGACGGTTCAGGACAAGGCGGCGCCATGCCCGCTCGATCATGTCAATCGCCAGTTCCACGCGCCAGCGCCGGACAGGCTTTGGCTCTCGGACTTCACCTATGGTGCGCCTCGACCCGGTTTCGGCCGGGGTGCATATGTTCGGAATGCTTTGAGAAAGGAGGAATTGGAATGCCTTGCCTCTTGCTGTGAAGAGGCATGAGCCCAAGCGGCGGTGGCCTGTCGTCAACTGGCAGGGTGACGTAGCCCGCGGGTAAAGGGGATTGAGGCGAAGCCGTTACGCCGAGATGGTCTCCGAGGCTGAGTATTGGAAGGTTGAGGAACACGAACCGGTTCACCCGCATCTGAGGGTTGAAATGTCACCTCCGCCTACACGGTTCGACAGGCGGAATGCTGATGATGGCCACGGACACGTATGCCGGGGCATCCGAATGCGGGCGTATATGTATGGCGTCTCGCAAGGGTCATGGGGAGAACGCAGCCAGATCATGGCATCGGCATCGACTTGCGGCAAGCAAGGGAAAAGACTGCGACCGGCAGCCTCACCAATACGCTTTAAGTCCGGCATATGAACGAGGGAAGGCATGGTCGGAATGCCAAGGGAGTTGACCCTGATGTCCACCATGCTGGCAGAGTTCCCGTAGTAGTCCGAGGCAGGGAAAGCCTGTCACATGGCGAAGGGGAACAGTTTAAGTTGCTTGGAGTGCAAAATACCTGACCGTGCGAGGTGAAGACCTTTGATAATCAGCGAAATGCAGCACAAGCTCGCAACATGGGCCGAGAGCGATCAGACCCGATGGTTTGATCGTCTTCTGCGGCTCGTTGCCAATCGGGAATGGCTTGCCGAGGCCGCCCGGATCGTTCTGGCGTCAAGTGGCGCTCGGACACCGGGCATCGACGGAATGGATAAGCGACGTCTGCAGGGCCATCTGGAACAGCATCTGGATGATTTGCAGGCCGACCTTCTGAAGGGCACGTATCGCCCGAAGCCGGTCAAACGAATCTATATCCCGAAAGCCAACGGCAAGCTGCGACCGCTGGGTATTCCGACCTTGACGGACCGCATTGTCCAACGCGCGATGCTGATGGCCATGGAGCCGATATGGGAAAGCGACTTCCATCGCTTATCCTATGGCTTCCGGCCGGAACGCAGCGTGCATCACGCTGTTCGTACCGTGAAGATACAGCTTCAGGATGGGTCCGATCCGAAGGGCCGCTGGATCATCGAAGGTGATCTGGCGAGCTACTTCGATACGGTCCATCACCGGCTGCTTCTGAAATGCGTGCGGCGGCGGGTTCGAGACGGACGGTTCGTCGATCTGCTCTGGCGTATTCTCAAGGCGGGCCACATCGATCGTGGCCTGTTCGCGGCCTCCAGTGAAGGTGTTCCGCAAGGCGGCGTTCTGTCGCCACTTCTGTCCAACATCATGCTTCATGAGTTCGATGCCTGGCTGGAAGCGAAATACCTGAACAAGAAGGCCCGCAAGGATCGCTGGGCGTGGAACTTCGGCATCCAGCAGGGGCGTCCCATTACGGTTCGCGAGAACCGGCAGTGGAAACCTGCTGTCGCCTATTGCCGCTATGCCGATGACTTCGTTGTCATCGTCAAAGGGACAAAGGCTCATGCCGAGGGAATCCGCGAGCAATGCCGCGCGTTCCTG
Source organism: Hyphomicrobiales bacterium (assembly GCA_013812985.1). Next base: position 2,680 of record JACCSN010000716.1, read on the forward strand.
GAGGGCGACCTGAAGCTGATGCTGAATATGGAGAAAACCCATATCACCCACGTCAACGACGGGTTTGTCTTTCTGGGGCACC
>JACCSN010000744.1 GCA_013812985.1 Hyphomicrobiales bacterium
GCCGATAAGCACCATCAGCGGGTCCATTTGGCTGGCCGGAAGCGCCGCCAGGAACAGCGCGGTGTTGCGGTTGCCGGCGACCACGCCGACCGCTCCCGCCTCGATGGCAGCTTGGGGCGCCGAGAATAGCCGCCAATACGCCAGCGCCGCGATGATCTGCAGCCCGAAGCCGACCAGGGATGTGAACGCGAGCGCCCCAGCAACCCGCAGCGGCGACGCGAGGAGGGCGGGCTGCACGGCGTCCATGAGTGCGAGCACGAAGATCGCCAGGAGCATCGCCGTGATACCGCCAAGCGCATGGTCGATGCGTACGGTCATGCGGCGCAGGAGCGTGCGGCGGACGAGCGCCGCGCCGCCGCTCGCAGCAAGGATGATGGCGGAAAGCGTGACGGCCGGCCGGAGGAGTTCGAAGTCCTCGGCGGCGTCGAACGCCATGCGCAGGGGCAGGAGCGAGGTGAGCGGCAGCAGCAATGTGCCGGTGACGAGGAGCCGCAGCGCCGTGCTGCCGCTCAGGTTCAGCATCTGCGCAATCGGCGGGCTGCCGGCGATGGTGGAAGCCGTGGCGATCAGGATCAGCATGGTCGCCATGGGCCCGGTCCAGCCCACGATCCCAAGCAGGCCGGCGAGGAGGACCGGGAGGACAAACTGCAGCGCCCCTACCAGCGCAAGGTCATGCGCCAGCGCGGCGCGCGTGTAGCGGAGCGCGCCCGGCTCGACCCGCAAGGCCGCAAAGAACAGAAGAGCCACGATGAGCTCCCTCAGATGCGGGCGAAGGAACCCGGCGGCAGCCGGCCAGAGCAGGCCTCCCAGGAGGCCGGCGATGAGCATCAGCTGGCTCTTGCGTCCAACAGCGGCGAGTAGGTCAAGGACGGCGCTCATCGGGTGCACAGGCCGCCCGATCCGCAGCACGCGACAATCATCCGCCCGGCACGGCCCGCATGTATTCCGGCAGCCAAGTGGCTAGCCCTGGGAAGGCGATGAGGAGGAACACCATTCCGACCATGATCAGGAACATCGGAAAGGCGGCCCGCGCGATGTAGCTCATTTCATGCCGCGTCATGCCTTGCAGCACGAAAAGATTGAAGCCAATCGGCGGCGTGATCTGCGCCATCTCCACCACGACCACGATGAAGACGCCGAACCAGATCGTGTCGATGCCGGCCGCCCGGATCATCGGCTCCACAATCGGGATCGTGAGCACGACGGCGGATATGCCGTCCAGGAAACAGCCGACAATCATGTAGAAGACAAGCAGGACCATGAGGAGCTCGAAGCGGGAGAGTTCGAGCGTGGCGATACCGGAGGCGACCGCCCGAGGCAGGCCGGTGAAGCCCATGGCCAGGGAGAGAGATGCCGCGCCGGCGAGGATCAGCGCGATCATGGCGGACGTGCGCACCGCGCCAAGCAGGCTCTCGCTGAAGGTCGCCCAGGTGAGCGAACGCTGGGCGGCGGCGAGGATCAGCGCCCCGATCACGCCGAAGGCGGCCGCCTCAGTTGCGGTCGCGAAGCCGAGATACATCGAGCCGATCACGACCAGGATCAGCAGGAGGACCGGGGCCAGGAAGCGGCTGGATGCAAGCTTCTGGCGCAGTGTCGTCGGCGGCTCCTTTGGCGGCAGTTCGTGCGGTTTCAAGAAGGACCGGGCGACAACATAGCTCATGAAAAGCAGCGCCAGGACCAGGCCGGGGAGGATGCCGGCAATGAACAACTTGCTGATGGATTCGTTTATGGAGACACCATAGACGATGAAGGTCAGCGACGGCGGGATCATGAGGCCCAGCGTGGCGGCTCCGGCGATGGTGCCGACCGTCATGCGCTCGGGGTAGTTGCGGCGGCGCAGCTCGGGAATCGTCATGCGGCCGACGGTAGCAAGGGTCGCTGCCGAGGATCCTGACACGGCCGCGAAGACGGTGCATCCGACGATGTTGGTGTGCAGCAGCCCGCCCGGCAGCGGCGCCATCCACGGAGCCAGTCCCTTGAACATGTCCTCCGAAAGGCGGGTCCTGTACAGCACCTCGCCCATCCAGATGAACAGCGGCAAGGCCGTGAGCGACCAAGAGGATGAGGCGGTCCAGATCGCCGTCATCATGGCGTCGCCGGGCGGCCGGCTGGTGAACAGCTCCATGCCGACATAAGCGACGCCGAGCAGCGCCAGGCCGACCCAGACGCCCGTGCCGAGCAGCAGCAGGAGGACGAAGATGAACAGGAGCGTGAGTTCGAGTTCGAACAAGCCGTGATCCTATTCAGCGTGACTTTGTTCGACCGTCTCGGCCTGGATGCCGTGGGCCTCGAACAGGAGAAGCCGGACAAGATGGTCCAGGAATGCGATCGCCAGAAGGATCGCCCCGATTACCATGGCAAGCTGCGGGATCCAGAGCGGCGTGGCGTCCTGGCCCTGGCTGACGTCGCCGAGCTTGTAGGACCAGCTGACGGCCCGAACCGCGTACCACGCCAAGTAACAGCTCAGCGCCGCGCCCACTGCGAAGCACCAGATCTCGGCGTGCCGGCGATACCGGCCGAGCCTGGTCAGCAGCAGGCTGACGCGGATGTGTGCGCCGCGATTGAGCGTATGGGCGAAGGCAAGGAATGAAGCCGCCGCCATCGCGTAGCCGGCATATTGCGCCGAACCGGGAAAGCTGATTCCGAACCAGCGTGCCGCCATCTGCATGACCACGAGCACGAGGAGCAGGACCAGAAAGCAGGCAGAGACGATTGCCCCGGTAAAGTAAAGCCCGTCCAATCCGCGACGGAGCGCGCGGCCAATGTCCGGCATCATGCGCTCCCCCTCAGGATTGAAGAGATGGCGGGACGGCGAGCCGACCCGCCCTAAAAGGCTAGTTCGCCCGATAGGCGTCGACGATCGCCTTGCCGTTTTCGCCCGTCTGCGACAGCCATTCGCTCGTCATAGTCTCTCCGAAAGCCTGCAGATCCTTCACCAGTTGCTCGCTTGGCTGCTCCACCTTCATGCCGTTGTCGGCCAGACCCTTGAGCGTGGTTCCGGTGTAGTCTTTCGACATTTGCAGGCCGCGGTCCGAAGCTTCCGTCGCGCAGGTCTGGACCGCCTGCCGCTGATCCTCCGGGAGCGCTTCGGAAGCATCCGCGTTCGCAAAGACGGTATTGCGCGGCAGCCACGCGTTCACTTCGTAGAAGTGGTTGAGCTGCTCCCAAACCTTGGAATCGAACCCGGTCGCGCCCGAGGAGATGAAGCTGTCGACCACGCCTGTGGCGAGCGCCTGGCTCAATTCGGCCGCTTCGATCTGCACGGGCTGCATGCCGGCGAGTTCGGCGATCCTGGCGGTCGCCGCATTATAGGCGCGGAACTTCACCCCCTTGAGGTCGGCTGCCGAATTGATCGGCTTTTTCGCGTAGAGTCCCTGCGGCGGCCAGGGGACCGAATAGAGGTACGTGAGGTTCTGGCCGGCGAGCAATTCCTCGATCTTGGGCTGCGCGGCGTCCCAGAGCTTCTCCGCCTCCTCGAAGGACGTGGCGAGGAAGGGGACGGAATCGACTCCGAAAAGCGGGTCTTCATTGGCGTGAGCCGAAAGAAGCCGCTCGCCAATCGGCGCCTGGCCGGTCTGGACTGCGCGCTTGATGTCGTTGCCGGCGAACAGCGCGCCGTTCGGGTGCGTGACGATCTCCAGCGCGCCGCCGGTGGCGTCGGTCACGCACTTCGCGAACTGGGCGGCATTTTCGGAGTGGAAGTTCGTCGCTGGGTAGGCGAGGGGCATGTCCCATTTCTCGGCGGCGGCGGGCGCCGCCACTCCGGCCAGGGCCGCGGCGGTCGTGCCGGCCAGAAGCGCTTGTCTTAAGGTCATCGTCCTCTCCTTGTTATTCTCTCGCCTTATAGAAGCGGTCGGGGCGGTATGGCGCAAGGTCGATGTTGGAGCCTCGGCCGGCAATCAGGTCGGCAACGATGCGGCCCGTCCTCGGTCCGCCGGTCAGGCCGACGTGGTGATGACCGAAAGCGACATACGCGCCCGCCGCTCCCGGCACCTCACCGATGAGCGGGATGGAATCCGCCGGAGAGGGGCGGTGCCCCATCCATTGGCGTGTTTCGCGCCACTTCAGCCGGGGCATGGCGGCTTTGGCCAGCCTCTGCAAATGGGCGAAAGCCTTGCTGTTCGGCGGCGCTTCCAGCCCGCCGAATTCCAGGAGCCCCGCGATCCGGATCCGGCCTTCCATTGGCGTCACTACGAACTTTCCGGCGGAGACCATGATTGGACCGCGCGGCATTTCCGATGGCTCGAGGAACTCCAGATGGTAACCCCGCTCCGACTCCATCGGCACCTCAATGTTGAGACTGCGGGCGAGGGCTGTGGACCACGCGCCTGCGGCTAGGATCACGGCGTCGGCCGGGATCGTCTCGCCGCCTGCCCGGATCCCGGTTGCGCGGCCGTTATCCACGACGATGGAGGTCACCTCCGCCTTGAGGAGGCGGGCGCCGTTCCGCTCCGCTTCGGCCGCCAAGGCCCGAACATAGCCGCCAGGGTCACTGATGTAGCCGTGATTGCCCAGCCGAATGCCGAAGCGGAAGCTCAGGTCGAGCAGCGGCTCGTCTTCGCGAAGGCGATCCGGGCCGATCTCGTCCCAAGTAAAACCGGATTGCCGCCGCAGGGCCCAGCTGAACCGCTCCGCCTCGAAAGCCGCGCGACTTTGATAGGCGTAGAGGTAGTCGGATGAATGAAGCCAGCGCTCGGCGGCCGTCCCGCGCGCCAGCGCAAGATGCTGTTCAAGGCTGTCGCCGATGACCGGCAGCAGGGCGGCGGCAATGCGCCGGGTGTTCTCCTCACTGCACACGCTGAGATATTTCAGGAGCCAGGGCGCTGCCCGGGGCAGGTGGCGCCAGTTCACGAAGAGCGGGCTGTCGCGGTGGAGCAGCATTTTCGGGATGCCGCGGGGCAAAGCGGGCCCGGTCACCGGCACGATCGCGCAGGAGGCAAGCACGCCGCCATTGCCGAAAGAAGCGCCCTCGCCGGGGCCTGCACGGTCGACGAGGACCACGCAGTGGCCGTCCCGTTGCAGCCAGAGGGCTGCGGAGACGCCAACGATGCCCGCGCCGATGACCGCGACGGTGCGGGTCAAGGATTGACCATCAGGCGTGCGCGGCGGCGCCTTCGCCCATAGCGGCCGCAACGCGGCTCACGTCGGCCCAGAGCGAACGAAACTCCTGGGCGGCGATGCCGCCTGGGTTGAACTCCGATGCGGACTGGCCGGAAGCGAGGGCCTGGGCAAGGGCGGTCCGCTGCGAAATGGCGCCCTTCCAGAGCGGCGCGTTCATCTTGCGGATGGCGCGGCGCGCGCTGATCACGTCCGGCATCTCGGTGATGCCGCGGCGCGGGGAACGGCGTTCAGCGCCACGAAGAAGGGCCGCTCAAGCTCATGCGCCATGCCGATGGTGGCGGCGATCGCCGACAGATCGAAGATCGACGGCCGCGCCGGGATCAACACCAGGGAGACGGCGCGCATCATGAGGGCTACGCTTTCATTGCTGAGCGGCGGTGCGTCGAGGAATGCCCACTTGATGCGGCCATCGCGCCGGGCGGTATCGAGCACTTCGGCGAGTTCCTCCGGCCGGCTGGGCACGACGAGCGGTGTCGGCGCTTTCCGCAGGCCCTGCCATACTGAGAGCGAGCCCTGTTCGTCCATGTCGATCAGGAGGGAAGGGACCCCTTCCTCGTCCGCAAGCACGGCCAGGTTGACGGCGAAGGTGCTCTTGCCGGCTCCGCCTTTCTGGGATGCGACTGCGATCACGTGCATGGGCGGGAGCGAACGCGGAGTTTACGATTCGCGCAAGGGGCAACAGACGGATTCGTTCCGTTCCGGTGGGTCAGCCGTTCAGGCGGTAGAAGCGGATCCGGGCGCATTTGTCTGCGGTGCACCGAGGTCGGGGCCGAGCTGCCGGTCTAACAAAGGCACGGGGCGTCATTCGCCGCTTGTCCTGGCGAGCAGGTTCTGCACGGTCGAGACATGCCACTGCCCGCCGCGGGCGCTGCGAATGCCGCGATTGTTCAGCGCTTCGGCTATGGCGGCCAAGCTTGAAACGCCCGAGGCTCGGATCGCTTCGACAACCGGCAGAACGTTGGCTGCAAACCGGTCGGCCTCGCCGATCTGCACCTCGCGTCCCAGTGCGGCTGCATCACTGGCGTTTGACCGGTTCCGCAGTCTGGCACCCTGGGCCTTTCGCGCCGACAGCGCTGCCTTCGTGCGCTCTCCGATCAAGCGCCGCTCCTTCTCCGCCAGAGCCGCGTAGAGATGCAGCATGAACGGGTCTGCGTCGGCCCCGAGCTCGGCCACGATGAACGGCACTCGCTGGGCCATGAGGCCGGAGATGAAGGCAACATCGCGGGAGAGCCGGTCCAGCTTGGCGACCAGCACAGGGCACCTGACGCTGCGGGCAGCAGCGAGAGCCGCGGCAAGCTGCGGGCGGCGCTCCAGGGCATCCGAGCCCTTTCCGCTTTCCACTTCGACATACTCGCTGAGGATCGTGATGCCCTCTGTTTCGGCGAAACGTTCCACCGCGGTGCGTTGGGCATCAATGCCGAGACCGGAGCGCCCCTGCCGCTGA
>JACCSN010000748.1 GCA_013812985.1 Hyphomicrobiales bacterium
GCGACCGCGATCCCGGCGAAGATGGCGGAGGCGCCCAGCGCCTGGACGAACCCGAGGGCTTCGCTCAGGAATACCCACCCGAAGAACGCGGCGGCGATCGCCTCCAGGAAAATAACCAGCGCCGAGAAGGCGGCCGGCAGGTGGCCGAGGGCGAAGGCGAGCAGCCCCTGGCCTCCGGCATGGCTGATCAGCGCCAGCCCGGCCAGCGCCGACACGCCAAGCAGCGTCGCGGGCCAGATCTGGCTCTCCAGCACAAGCGCTTCGACGAGGAGCACCAGCGCGGTCACCAGGCTGGAGAGAAGCAGGGCTCGGCCCGAGCCATAAGTCCTGCGGGCGCGTCGGACGGCCAGAAAATACGCCCCGAAGAGAACCGATGTGGCGACGCCGTAGAGATCGCCCGCGAGGTGCTCCGGGCTGACCGACAGCGTACCCCCGATCAAGGCGACCGCCCCGAGGAGGCAAAGCCCCAGCCCGGGGATAATCTGGCGCGGAACCCTCTCGCCGAGGAACATCCCGGAACCGAGCACTACCCAGACAGGGGCCAGCGTCGCCAGGAAGGTGGCGTTGGCGACGCTCGTCTTCATGATCGCCAGGTGCCAGAACGTAAGGTCGCCGGCGAACAGGAGCCCCGCCAGCAGGATGGAGAGCTTCGCCGACGTATTGGGACGGATGTCCGCAGCCGGCGACGGCTCCAGGCGCGCCCAGAGCCACAGAGCGGGCAACGCGAGCGCCACCCGCCAGAAGGCGCTGGTGAACGGCCCGATCTCGGCGAAGCGGACAAAGATCGGCGAAATGCCCATCGCGATCGCGCCGCCGACGAGAGCCAGGAGCGGCAGCGGCGCATGGAGGGGCGGGGCCGCGGCGAGTCTCGGAGCGGGTGCTACCATTTGGGAAAGCGGCGGGGCTGGAAGGCGGGCACGGCCGCTCCTATCATTGCGGCGCGGTTCTCCGCGACCGAATTCCTCTCAGGTGCCGTGATGACGGGAGCGGGGCCGCTCAAGGCCGGTGTGTGTGCACGATCCGAATCGTTCGAGGCTCTCGACGGCGATGTCGACGGCGGCTTCCTCATCCTGGTCGACCACGCCAGCAATCGGATGCCGCCGGAATATGCCGATCTCGGCCTGCCCGATGCCGAGTTGGAGCGCCACATCGCTTATGACATCGGTGCCGGCCCGCTCGGCCGCGTGCTGTCCGAGCGCTTCCGCGCGCCGGGGCTGCTGACGCGTTTCTCGCGGCTCCTTATCGACCCGAACCGGGGCGAGGACGACCCGACTCTCGTGATGCGGCTCTCGGATGGCGTGGTCGTTCCCGGCAATGCGCATGTCGACGCGGCGGAGACGGCGCGCCGGCTCGACCGGTTCCACCGGCCCTATCACCTGGCCGTCGAGCAGCATCTCGACCGGATGATCGCCACCGGCCGGCCGGCGGCGATCCTGGCTATCCATTCCTACACGCCCGTCTGGAAAGGCGAGCGCCGCCCCTGGCATGCGGGGATCCTCTGGGACCGCGACCCCCGCCTGGCCGTGCCGCTCCTGGCCGGGTTGCAGGCGGAGCACGGCCTGAGGGTCGGGGACAACGAACCTTACGAAGGCTCCCTCAAGAACGACACGATGTACCGGCACGGCACAGCGCGGGGACTGCCGCATGCGCTGCTGGAGGTGCGAAACGACTTGATCGCGACCCCGGCGGGAGTGATGGAATGGGCGGATCGGCTGGAGCCGATCCTGCGTGACATCCTGAAGGACCGCGACCTTTACCACATCCGCCATTATGGATCGCTGTCCGACGAAGAACCCGCGAAGCACGGAGACGAGAATGCCGAACCTGGACGAACCTACGCGCACGGAACTTGAGGCCGCGGCCTTCCGCCGCCTCTTGGAGCATCTACGCCGGCGGGGAGACGTGCAGAACATCGACCTCATGAACCTCGCCGGCTTTTGCCGGAACTGCCTGTCGAACTGGTATCGGGAAGCCGCCGAATCGCGCGGGATCGAGGTCTCCAAGGACGCAAGCCGGGAGATCGTCTACGGCATGCCCTACGAGGTCTGGAAGGAGCAGAACCAGGCGGAGGCGCCGCCGGACGCACGCGCCGCGTTCGAGCAAAGCCGCCCGGCGCACGATTGACGCCCGGTAATGCGGGACCCGGTCGCCTGAACTCCGTTAAGCTGAGGATTGACGGCCGATTGACGGCCCTGGGCAGTTGACCTTTGCCGTCCCCGCGGGCACGCCGGCCCAGCATTGCGGGAGTCAAGGAATGGCCGATACGGGCGGCGTCGCGGCGGGTCAGCTCAGATCCTTCATCGAACGGATCGAGCGGCTGGAAGAGGAGAAGAAGGCGCTCTCCGACGATGTCCGGGACGTCTTCGCCGAGGCCAAGGGCAACGGCTTCGACACCAAGGTCATGCGCCAGGTGATCCGGCTGCGGAAGCAGGAGCCCAACGAGCGGCAGGAGCAGGAGGCCATTCTCGACCTCTACATGCACGCGCTCGGCATGGCGCCGGGCAGCACGCCCGAAGGCGAGGAGTAGCGCCGCGGGCGCCTTATTGCGCCAGGCTGGCGAAGAGCTTGGAGAAGAAGCTGCCCTCCTCCTGGGCGGCTTCCTCGACAGACTTCCGCGCCGGCTGCTCGGCCTCGCTCAGCTTGAACTTGTTGACCGGGGGACGCGGCTGCTTGGCGATCTCCGTCACCGCCGCGGCGTTCGCCGGCGCCGAGAACAGGCTGGGGGCGCCCGCCGGCTCGGGCATGGTGAAGCCTTCCGTCGCCGCCCGGCGCGCCGCCGCCTTGCCGATCAGCTCGCGCAAGTCCTCCGCGTCGGCGTCGTAGGACGGCGCTTCGGCGGCATGGATCGCCGCGCCGATTCGGTCGCCCTTGATCGCCGGCCGCGCCTTGGGTTCAACGCTCGCCTCGACACGGGCGACCTGCACCTGCACCCGCTCCGCGGGAGGTGCGACAGAGACGGCGGCGGGCCTGACCGGAGCTTCGACAGGCTCCGCCGCCGGCAGGCCGGACCCGGCGAAGGCC
>JACCSN010000749.1 GCA_013812985.1 Hyphomicrobiales bacterium
AGTCGAAGGAGTAATCGATCTTGCCCTGCGGCAGGCGCGGCCGCGTCAGCGGCTCGGGCGGGCTCAGATCCCGGTAGCGCTCGAGCGGGAATTCGGCATCCTCGGCATAGGCGATCTTGGTCCACTGGACGAGGTGCTTCGGCCCGACATTCTCGCTGACCGACGAGCGGCCGAAATACCCCGTGCCGATCGTCATGGTCGGCTCAAGGAAGGTGCCGAAGCCGGCGGCTCCGGTCGAGCAGCCGACGTTCACGGCGATCCGCAGCACTGTCATCTCCGCTCCGAAGCGCAGGATCAGCGCCGGATCGCCGGCATGGATCGCGGCCGAATGGCCGGCGCCGCCGCGCCGCACCATGGCGCGGCAGGCAGTCATGGCGGCCTCGCGGCTCGGCGCCTCGTAGAAGCCGAGCACCGGGCAGAGTTTCTCGCGGCTCATCGGGTAATCGTCGCCGATCCGCTCCAGCGGCACGAGAAGCACGCGAGTGCCGCGCGGGACGCGGAGGCCGGCCGCATCGGCGATCGCTTCGGCGGGCTTGCCCACGAGCGACGTGTTGAACTTGCCGCCGGGGAACAGGCGCTCGGCAAGGCGGTCGCGCTCTTCGTCGGACAGCATGTGGCAATGCTGCCGTTTCATCTCCTCGGCAAGCCGTCTGGCGATCGCCGTGTGCGCGATGACCGCCGATTCGTTGGTGCAGAGAATGGAATTGTCGAAAGCCTTGGATTCGGCGATCAACCTGGCGGCTTGCGGCACGTCGGCGCTCTCGTCGACATAGGCCGGATTGTTGCCGGGGCCGACGCCGATCGCCGGATTGCCGGAACTGTAGGCGGCGCGCACCATCGGCGAGCCGCCGGTTGCCAGGATGAGGTCGATCCGGTCGGACTTCATGATCGCGTCGATGATCGGCAGCTGCGGATCGTCGATGACCTGGATGATCCCGTCGGGCGCGCCGGCCTGTTCGGCGGCCCGCGCGATCAGCCGACTCGCGTCGGCGCAGCAGGCCTTGGCGTATGGATGCGGGCTGATGACGATGGCGTTGCGGGTCAGCAGCGCGATGATCGACTTGTAGAAGACCGACGACACCGGATTGGTGGAAGGCGTCAGTGCGAAGATCACGCCCGCGGGCTTCGGCACCTCGACCATCTTGGCGTCAGGGTCGAGGCGAGGGTCGGTGAAATTGTCGTCGCGATAGTGCTCGAAGAGGTCGATCGAGCAGAGCCGGTTCTTCAGCTCCTTGTGGTCGGCATTGCCGAAGCCGGTCTCCTCGACCGCCCAATCGGCGTATTTCCGCGCATTCGCCGCCCCCGCCTCGGCGACGGCCCGGGTGATCGCCAGCACTTCGTCGCGCCGGTATTTCGCAAAGGAAGCGGCCGCCCAGCGCGCCTTCTCCACCATCTGCGCCGCGTGGGCCGGCGTCATCCGGGCGTCCGCTTCGTCTCCGGCCTGCTTTTCGGCTACAGCCATCCAACGCCCCTGTGCGGCACGGCGGGCTTGCGCTTACGGTGCATCTGTTCACGCTCGGCGATCCCCCTCCAATAGGACGCGACTGCCCTGCAAGCTTGACAGGGCGACAGGCGAACTTGACAGGGTTTCCGTCCAGCGTCCCGCCTCGCTTGATCGGCGCTCGCGCCTCGTGCGAGCATGGCCGTGAGGGACGCCTGCCAGAGGGATCGCCGGACATGCAGGGAGGCCTGCTCAACGGACTGCCGCCCGCCTTGAGTGCTGCGGCAATCGCCGGGGACTATGCTCCCGGGGTGTTCGCCAGTGCGGCAACGGGGATCGTCGGGTTCATCGAGACGTTCGGTGGCGATGTGGACCGCATCTTCGGCAATGTCGGCATTCTGCCCGATGTCGCGGGCTCGCCGACGCTGAAACTGAAGCTTAGCGCGTTCTGCGAATTGTTCGAGGAAGCGGCGCGCGAAACCGGCAACGAGAATTTCGGGCTGTGGTTCGGCAATCAGTTCAAGCCGCGCGATCTCGGCATGTGGGGTTATGCGGCGATCTCCGCGCCGACGCTGGGCTCGGCGCTAGAGAACCTCGTAGGCCTGTTCCGCTATCATCAGGAGAGCTCCGCCATGCGGCTCAGGCTGGGCGAGTGCGGGCTTGTCCGCCTTGAGTATCAGATCACCGCGGCCAGCATCATCGATCGCCGCCAGGATGCCGAGCTCTCGCTCGGCATGTTCCGCAACCTGATCCGCGAATGCTGCGGCGCGCATTGGGGTCCCGAAGAGGTGCATTTCGAGCATCCCAAGCCGGCGATGGCGAAGGAGCACGAAACGGCCTTTGACGCTCCGGTGTATTTCTCGCAGCCCACCAACGCGCTGCTGTTCCGGCCGGAGATCCTCGACCGGCCGATGCCGTCGAGTGACCTGAGGCTGCTGGCCGTGATGCAGACATGCCTCGAGCAGATGAGCGCCGACAGGCCGGCCAAGCATCCGCTGACCGACCGGGTCTGCACGACGATCCGCGCCAAGCTCGTCGACGGCTGCCCGACGCTGGAGCAAGTCGCCGGTCACCTTCGCAGCCCTGCCGCGGCGATCTGCCGTGAGCTGCACGATGCCGGAACGACCTATACCGAAGTCGTCGAGAGCGTGCGCCGCGATCTGGCGATGTCCTATGTGAGGCAGCGCCGGCTGCCGTTCTCCGACATCGCAATTCTGCTCGGCTATTCGGAGCTGTCCGCCTTCTCGCGCGCCTTCCGCCGCTGGACCGGCGCTTCGCCGCGCGAATGGCGGGGCCGGGTGTTCTCGGCCTGATCAGGCGTTCAGCGCTTCCAGCGATTCCGGCAGGATCTGTCCGCCGTCGACGATGATCGTCTGGCCGGTGATGTAGCCCGCCTCCTTTGAGGCAAGGAACAGCGCGGCGTTGCCGATGTCCTCTACTGTACCGAGCCGCTTCAGCGGGATCGAGGCCGCCATGGTCTTAAGGTAGTCTGCCCCCAGCCCCTCGAGTCCCTCGGTGACGATGTTGCCGGGCATCACCGCGTTGACCGTGATTCCGTATTGGGCGACCTCGATCGCCGCGGTCTTGAGGAAGCCGAGCTGGCCGGCCTTGGACGCGCCGTAATGCGTCCAGCCGGGAAAGCTGGTCACCGGGCCGGAGATCGACGAGGTGAGCACGATGCGCCCCTGATCGCTCTGCTTCAGGTAGGGCAGGCAGGCCTTCACCGACAGAAAGGTGCCCTTGAGGTTGGTGCCGAGCACCTCGTCCCATTGCTCGGAGGTCATCGCCTCGATCTTCGCCTGCGGGAACACGCCGGCATTGGCGCAGAGCACGTCGATGCCGCCGTGGCGCTCGACCGCCGCGCTGGCCATGCTCTCCAGCTCCTCGAATTTGGTGACGTCAGCCGCGAAGGCGGAGGCGCCGCCGCCGATCTCACTTGCGCATGCTTCCGCCTGGTCGGCGTGGCGTGCCACGACCAGCACCTGGGCGCCTTGCCGGGCGAAGACGCGGGCGATGCCCTTGCCGATGCCCTTGCTGGCGCCGGTGACCACGACGGATTTGCCTGCAAGCGAGGTTAGCATTTTTCGTCTCCCGTTGATTTGATTCAGGCGCTGCTCTCGCCTCGCAGGCGCGCGCGCCGGACGACGGTGATCAGCCCGTAGCCGCCGAGCAGCAGCACGATGGCGCCGATCGTCGAAACGGTGCCGAGAACCGGCACGCCGGGTGTGTAGCCGGCGACCATCTTGGCGTAGAGGAATTCCGGCACGGTGGTGTCCGCCCCGGTCGTGTAGAGCGACAGCGGGAAATTGCCCCAGGACAGCAGGAAGGCGAACAGCGATCCGGAAAAAATGCCGGGAAACAGCACCGGAAGGGTCACTTCGCGCAACACCTGCCAGCGGCTCGCGCCCAGGTCGAAGGCCGCCTCCTCCAGCGCCGGGTCGAAGCTGTAGACCTGGATGGAAATCACCAGCGTGACGACCGGCACGACCCAGACAAGATGGGCGAAAACGGCGGTCTGCCAGGAGAGCCTCAGCCCCAGCGAATTGAACCAGAGCAGCAGCGCCAGGCCGAGCACCGATTGCGGAAAGAAGATCGGCAGGAGCACGAGCTTCTGGTAGAGCGACCGGCCGCGCCAGTCGTAGCGGGCGAAGGCCAGCGCGCCGAAGAACGCGATGATTACGGAGATCGCCGTAACGATAAGCGCAATGGTGATCGAGGTCTCAAGCAGCTGCCACGTCTGGGTCGCCGCGAAGGTCTTTTCCCACCAGCTGAGGCCCCAGCGCGGGATCGGGAACAGGAAATAGCGGCTGTCGGTCAGCGAAGCGAGCGTGATCGCCGCGGTCGGCAGATACAGGAAGACCGCCGCGGCGAGCGTCCAGGCGGCGATCAGGGCGTGACGGGCGCGCTGGCCGGAATCCCTCATGAGCGCTGCCGCTTTCCGAGCACGGCGTCGAGGTCGAAGCGCCGCAGCACGATCAAGACGAGGATGCCGACAACCACCATCAGCAGGACGGCAAGGGCGGCGCCGAGCGGCCAGTTCTGCGCATAGGTGAAGGCGATCTCGATGTCGTGGGTGATCGGGATGATCTGCTGGCCGCCCAGCACCTTGGCTTCGGCGATGGCGCCCACCGCCAGCACGAAGGTCAGCAGAAACCCGATGATGATGCCGGGCATCGACAGCGGCAGCTCGACTTCGCGGAACACCTGCCAGCGGGTCGCCCCGAGATCGAAGGCGGCCTCTCGCGCCTCCTTCGGCACCATGGCGATGCCGAGCGACATCGGGAACAGCATGAAGGGGAAATAAACGTAGACCATGCCGAGGATGATCGCCGCCTCGGTGAAGAGGATGCTCTCCATCTCGACGCCGAACAGTGTCTTGAGGCTGCCGAGCAGCAGGCCGTTCTTGATCAGGAACAGCACCCAGCCATAAAGGCGGACGTTCTCCGAGACGAACAGCGGGATCACGAACAGCAGCGTCAGCGCCGTTGACCAGCGGCCGAAGACGTGCACCAGCCCGTAGGCGACCGGGTAGCAGATGATCGCCAGCAGGAACACGGTGATGGCCGCCAGCGCCAGCGACCACAGGAAGGAGATATAGCTCGTGCCGTTGAAGATCACCTCGTAGTTCCGCAGCGTCGGCTCCTGCCAGATCGAGAAGGAGCGCGGCGGCATGAAGCTGAACGCGACGACGGCGATCAGCGGCGCGACGAAGCCGACGAGGAGGAGGACGAGGAACGGCGCCGCCGATCTGGCGCCAGGGCTGATCCATGCGGCGGCTCGCTGCATCAATCGCCCACGAGGATGGCGTCTTTGGTGTCCCAGCCGATGGTCACCTCGTCATCGATCCGGCCCTCATAGGCCTGCCGCCGGAGCTTTTCGACGATGAACACCTGCTCGCCGACGCGGACCTGATACTGAATGCGCGAGCCCAGCGCATACTCGTTGTAGAGCCGCCCGGTGAGGCGGTTGTCGGCGTCGTTTGGGTGGGCAAGGAAGCGTACGAATTCCGGCCGAATGACGAGATGGCCGGCTGCGCCCGGCTCGGAGTGCGGCGGCGCCAGGAAGGTCGCATCGAAGTCCGTCGCCGAAAGCACGCCATCCGATCCGCGGCGGACCGGGATGATGTTCACGTCGCCCATGAATTCGGAAACGAACTTCGTCTCCGGAGCGGTATAGATCTGGTTCGGCGTGCCGACCTGGACGAGCTTGCCGGCGCGCATGACGCCAATACGGTCGCTCATCACCATCGCCTCTTCCAGGCTATGTGTGATGTAGACGAAAGTTTTGTTGGTCTCCTTGTGGATGTCCTTCAGCTCCTTTTCCAGCGTCTTGCGGAGCTTGTAGTCGATGGCCGACAGCGGCTCGTCGAAGAACAATATCTCTGGGTCGTAGGCCAGCGCCCGTGCCAGCGCGACGCGCTGCCGCTCGCCGCCGGAACAGTTCATCACGTTCTTGGCCAGGTAGTTTTCCGGCAGGCGGAGCAGCGTCATCAGCTCAAGGGCGCGCTGGCGCCGGACATCGGCCGAAACGCCCTTGATCTTCAGCGCGAAGGAAATGTTGTCGCCGACCGTTTTGTGCGGAAACAGCGCCAGAGACTGGAACACCAGACAGGTCGGGCGCCGGTTGGCCGGAACATCGTTGACCCGCTCGCCTCGAATCAAGATATCGCCGCCGCTCGGCCTCTCCAGGCCCGCCAGCATGCGCAGCAGGGTGGTTTTTCCCGACCCGGACGGCCCGACGATCGTGAAGAACTCGCCCTCGGCGATCTCAAGATCAATGCCGTCGACCGCGTTGAAGCTCCCGAAGGCTTTTCTGACGGACTGAAGCGCAAGAATGGTAGGGCGTTCTGTCATCAGCCGTCAGCTGGAGCTTTCGTTCTTTGGCGAAAGCAGAAGGCCTCATGCGGCCGATCCGCACAAGGCCTCGCCGTCTCCGCGTTTCGCCGACGGCAATCAGCCGCCGGAAGCGCCGCGCTTGGCCGCCGTCATGATGTCGAGCAGCTTGTCATAGTCGGGAACGATGTCGTACTCGACAGAGCCGGCCATCTCTTGTTCCAGGCTGTCCCACTGGATCGCTTCGAGCTCCTCCGGGGTGAACAGCGCAAAGCACTCCGGATTGCCCATCTGCGCGACCGGGTTGAATGTCCCCTCCGCAAACGCCACGGTGTGCGACATCTCCGGGGACTGGACGTATTCGAGGAAGTCGGCGGCGAGCGGCGAAAGCTGCGGGTTGTTGACGACCGAGGTGATTTCGATCCAGGCGATGCCGCCCTTGCCGCCCTCGAACGGCCCCTTCTTCGGGGTGATACCGCGGATGTTGAGGAAACCATCGGCGCGCACCGGCGAGGCGGAATAGGTGCCGCCCGTCATGTGGAAATCGATCTCGCCGGAAACGAAGGCCTGGTTCATCGTGGCGATGTCGCCGACCACCTTGGCGCCTTTGAAGACACGGTTGGCGGCGTCGGTGAATTTCGCCACCTCCTCCTCGCTGTGCTCCTTGAAAGGATCGAAGCCGGCGATGGCGCAAAGGTTGAAGACGTTCCAGTCGTCGGATTCCAGCACGCCGTATTTGCCGGCATTGGTCGGATCGTTCCACAAGTCCCAACCCTGGTCCTCGGCGGTTTCGCGGCTGACCTTGTCGGTGTTGACGACGAAGCTGTACGGCCCGAAGCGCTGCGCCATGCCGAGGAGCTTCTCGCCGCTCTCGTCCATTGCCCAGCGATAGGGCGGCTTGAACGCCGGCATCATCTTTTCGAAATACGGCTCGAAGCGCGCCCGGTCGATCGGCTTGATCAGGCCCTCTGGCAGCATGATCTTGCGCGCCCAGGGATTGTTGACATTGATGAGGTCCCACACATTGGTCTCGCCGGCCCTGAGCCGGTTGATCATGGTCGGATCGTTGGTGAGCGATTCCGCCTTGACCGTGGCGCCCGTCTTCTCGCGGTAGGGGTCGAGGACCTGAGCGGAATTGTAGCCCTCCCAGCAAAGGATGTTCAGCTCGTTTTCCCGCTGCGCCCATGCCGAGCCCGCCCAGCCGGCCGACCCGGCGGCCACCGCCGCGCCCCAGAGGGCGGATTGCTCCATGAACTTGCGCCTGGTAATCCCCTGCTTCGCCATCGTCTGTCTCCCTTGACGGGCTCGGTCCCGGAACTCCCCTCGTCCCGCTCTAGGCGGACCTAAGCCGTTGAATTGATGATGTGCACCGCTCGCCTTTCCGCGCAAGGCGAGAATAAGCCTAATCCAGCATCCTCGCGCGCTCGTGGCCTGTCTTGACCCGCGATCGGCCAAACTTGACAGGAGCGCGACAGTCCGCCCCCAACAGCTCGAACGATCAGAGCTTAAGGCTCGCCTTCAGCTCGGCGCTCGACATCACCTGGCAGTAGATCATGTTGATGATCTCGAGCTCCTTGTGATGCAGGTCGTCGGAGCCCGCGGCGCAGCAATCCTCCACGACGACGACATTGTAACTCTCATCCGCCAGGCTGCGGACCGTCGATGAGACGCACTGGTCGGTGAAGACGCCAGTGCACACGACATTGCGGATGCCGAGATTGTGCAGGAGTAGCCGAAGATTGCTGCCCGCGACCGCGCTATCGGTCATCTTGTGGATGACGATTTCCTCGCCCTGCGGCGCCAGCTCGTCGACCATCTGCGACTGCCAGTCGTCCTTCGGCAGGAGCAGGTCGTTCCAGCCGGGCTTGCGGTGGCTGAGCGAGCGCTCGCGGCCATGGCGCGTGTGGCTGGCGATGCGGGCGAAGAGGCAGTCCATACCCGCCGCCCGGAACCGGTCGAGCAGATCCCGGGTGTTCGGGATGACCCTTGATTCCAGCCTTTCGTGGAACGGCTTCCAGGCGTCGTAGCGGGCTTGGGCTTCGGCGGACAGCGTATCGCGGTCCGGCCGCTCCCGATAGGCGTTCTGGACATCGATCACCAGCAGCGCCGTCTCGCTCGGCTCTAGATGCAAGTCGGGCGGCTCGGGCGCGTCCGGTAGTAGATCGAGCGGTAGTCGGTCTTCCAGTTCATCCCTTGTCCAGCCGATATCAGAACCTGAACTTGAACAGGCCGCGGCGCTCATAGACCTCGGCCGCTTCTTCGACGAAAGCCGCTATGCGTTCGGCCCTGTAGGTCTCCCGCAGCGTCCGCGCGGCTTCCAGCAGCGGTTGCTTGTCCGCGGCGCGGCCCGGACGGAGCAGTTCGTAAACCTTCATGATGAAGTCCTGCGGGATGTCGACCAGCTCGGCCGAGCGCTCGAAATTGGCGGCCAGCATCGGCCGACCGGCCGCGCGCGCAATCTCGGCCTGCAGGCGCAGCGCGTCCGGCGTGATCCTCAGATCCTCCAGCCCGACCTCGCCGGCGACCAGCCGGTCAAGGGTGATCTCGTCAAGCCGCCGGCCGCGGCGCGTGCGGATCAATTCCGGCCGCTTCTCTGCGATCGGGTAATCCGCAACCGTCAGCTTGCCGTCGCCCATGCCCTCGCTCCCGCCAGCTGCATCTCGATCTCTTCCGGCGCAGCGCCTTCCTCGATCAGCGATGTCTCGATCGCGTAGATCAGCGCGACGCGGGCATGGTAGCGGGAGCCCATCGCCTCGCCGCGCGTCGCCACCACGACCGGCTCGGGCAGGTCGCCCGACGCGTGTTGCGCCGCGTTGAAGCCGAGTTGGCGATAATGCGCCAGGCTAGTGATCGGCGCGTTGGAGAAGAGCTCCAGATTGTTGTGCGGCAAGCGGTCGACCTGGTGGATCACCGCGGTCCCCTTGGCCTGAATGCCGATGCCGATGCCAGATCCGGAAAGACGGGCGGCGGACAGGCCGAGGAACGATGTGTCGGCCGTGTGCCGCATGCGCACGAAGCGCGCCGTCCCGCCGCCTGCTTCAACGCCTGAGGCAATGGCATCCAGAAGCTCCGAAACGGCAATGCCGCTCAGCGTGCGAAACAGTTTTATGCCGAACGCCGGAGAGACGCCGATAACCACCTCATTCGCCTGGCCGCCCCAGACCGCCGGACCGATCGCACGGAACTCAACCTTCCGCTCGATCCCGGCGGCGTATTCCGCCTCTTCCGCCAGCACGGTCCTACGATCGAGCACATCGCGGATGGCGACGATCTCCTCGCGGCGCGCGGCGCTGAGCCGATAACCGGTGCCCGGGCCACGATAATCGTTCGGATCGTTGACGGCGCTGATGACGCGTCCGTCACGCACGATCGCCGCTGTTTGCAGGTAGTCACCCGAGACCCGCAGCTTGACCAGAAGCAGCAGATTCTCCGCCTCTGCTTCAAAGCCGCGCTTGTGCAGCGCCCGGATCACGTCGACGACGCTCACGCCGCGCAGGCGGATTTTTTCGGAGATGACGGCAACGTCGCGCGGCCGGTAACTGTCCGTCTCGTCGGAGCCGGACGCGGTCAGCACGCTTGAGCGCATGGCGGCCGTCGGCCGGGCGAGATCAAGTTCTTCCAAGACGGCGGAAATGGCGTCGAGCGCGCGCGCCCGGAGATCCAGGGCGCGATCCTCGCTGATCGGCGTCAGCCCGCCATCCGCTTCGAAATCGCGCTGCAGCACAAGAAAATCCTCCAGCTCCTCGCCATTCAGAAGCGACGGGTTGAAGGAGTTGTCGTATTTCAGGATGGACCCGAAGCCCGAGCAGATCAGGTCCGACCCGGCGATCAGATAGGGCAGGATCTTGGCCCCGACGCGGATCTCCGATTCGGTGGGCCGGGCGTCGTTGCCGCTGGCGCATTCGAGGTCAAGCCACACGGCCAGCAGGTTTTCGGCCATCAGCTCCCGCATGCCGCCGGGCACGGTGGCGGTGAGCGGCGCCCCGTCGATGCCGCCGTTCTGCGTCCCCTGCACGCCCATGGCGCGCTGCATGCAGAGGCAGCGCGCTTCGAGATAAAGCATCGACTGCCGCTGGTGGAAGCCCATCAGCAGCTCGGAGCCCGCTCCCGAGGTGCAGCGCATCTTGATGCCGCGCGAGGCATAGGCGGAGGCCAGGAACGCCTTCGACCACGGTGTGTCGTCGCCGTCGATGAAGGCGCGCTCCGTCCCGTAGACCGAAACGGTCTCGGCGTAGGAGGTGAAGCCGGCCATGCCGATCTGCAGCTCCTCCGCTTCCTCGCTGGAGCACTGGAACAGCGTCCCGGCGCGGCCGACCGACGCGCCCACGCAGCAGCCCAGAGCATTGGCCCATGCATTGCGCGAGACGCGCATCGTCGTCTCGATCTCGTCGAAGCCGAGCCCCACGGCGATGGACGCATCGGCGGCCAGCTGCAGCGGATCGTCCTTGGCATTGGTGACATGGGCCTGGTTGCCCGGCGTCTTGCGCGCCCGCATCTTGGAATAGGCGAACGCGATCTCCAAGGCGTTCAGCCCGGCGACCACCTCGGCGAGCTTCGCCGGCGTCAGGCCATGGGCAAGGCGTACCAGCTCGGCGCGCGGCACGTTCATGTCGACCAGCATCCGCGCGATGGCCGGCGACGGTACCGCCATCGCCTCCGGCGCGACCGCCGGGTCGATGTGGTAGCGCGCCACGAAGAGGTCGATCATGTCGAAGTCGGCTTCCGCCACTCCGTCGATCTCGGCGACCCGTCCCGCGTCTATGGTGATTCCCGGCTTCGGATCGTACGGACTCGCGAAAGCGGCGAACCCATTCTCCGGATCCTCGATGGCGAACTTATCGAGCCGGAGCGGACGCTCATCCCAATCATCGAACCGCCCCCAGCGATTGGCGCCCATCATGTCCCTTAGGGTAGAACCGTAGCACGCGGGGTCTCGAGCCCGCGGAAAGATTGGGCAGCAATCGCGACGGGGTCAACCGTGCAGTTCGGGGTCGCCGAACCGGCGGCTAAGAAACGCTCTCTCCCCCATCGATCACGAGCGCGTGACCGGTCATGAAGGACGACCTGTCGGATGCGAGGAACAGGATCGCTTCCGCGATCTCCTCCACGCTGGCGAAACGGCCCATCGGGTTCTTGCCTTTCACATAGGCCAGAAGCGCATCGCGACCGCCCATCTGGCGGGTGAATGCGTCGTTGAACGGCGTGTCGACCCAGCCGGGACAGAGCGCATTCACACGCACATTGTGCTTCCCGTAGTCGATGGCGATCTGTTTCACCATCGCCACAGCGGCGTGTTTGGACGTCGCATAGGCAATCATCTCGTGGTCGTAGAAGACGCCCGAATTCGACGAGGTCACGATGATCGACCCGCGGCCCTAACCTGATCGACGGCATCCACTTCGCCTCGTCCGACGAGGTCCACACCCTCGGCCGCCTTTACGAGACGCTGCTGCGCGAGATGCGCGACGCCGCGGGGGACTCGGGCGAGTTCTACACGCCTCGGTCGGTCGTCCGGTTCATGGTCGAGGTGACGGACCCCAAACTCGGTGAAACCATCCTCGACCCGGCCTGCGGCACCGGCGGCTTTCTGACTGAATCCTACATGCACCTCGAGCGCCAGACCGACACGGTCGAGAAACGCCGCATCCTGCAGGAAGACAGCTTTCGCGGCGGCGAGGCAAAGTCGCTGCCGTTCCTGCTGTCCCAGCTCAACCTCCTGCTGCACGGACTCCACGCCCCGCGCATCGACCCCGGCAATGCCCTGCGCTTCCGCCTGGCCGAAATCGGCGAGGATCAGCGCGTCAACGTCATCCTGACCAACCCGCCCTTCGGCGGCGAGGAGGAGGCGGGCATCCTCAACAACTTCCCCGAGGATCGGCGCACGGCCGAAACGGCGCTGCTGTTCTTGCAACTGATTATGCGGCGGTTAAAACGCGCAGGGCGCGGACGGGCGGCTGTCGTTGTTCCGCACGGTACCCTGTTCGGCGATGGCATCTCGGCGCGGATCAAGGCCGACCTTCTGGAAAAGTTTAACC
>JACCSN010000761.1 GCA_013812985.1 Hyphomicrobiales bacterium
TTCGGGTCCTTTGGCAGAAGCTCGGCGACCATCATTCGGCCGGGCGTGGTCTCGTGGATCTGGCTGACCTGCTTGCCGTCGAAATCCACCGTCTTGAAACGGCCGCGGATCTTGGTGTGCAGGGTCACAGCGCCGCATTCCAGCGCGTGCGCGAGCTCGCCCATGTTGCCGAACGCCATCCCCTCGCCGGGCTCCTTCTCCTGCATGACGGAGAGGTAATAGAGTCCGAGCACGATATCCTGCGACGGCACGATGATCGGCTGACCATTGGCCGGATGCAGGATGTTGTTGGTCGACATCATGAGCACGCGGGCTTCCAGCTGCGCCTCCAAGGACAGCGGCACGTGCACGGCCATCTGGTCGCCGTCGAAATCGGCGTTGAAAGCGGCGCAGACGAGCGGATGCAGCTGGATCGCCTTGCCCTCGATCAGCACCGGCTCGAAGGCCTGGATGCCGAGGCGGTGCAGCGTCGGCGCCCGGTTCAACAGCACCGGATGCTCGCGGATCACCTCGTCGAGGATATCCCAGACTTCCGGCTTCTCCTTCTCGACGAGCTTCTTCGCCTGCTTGACCGTCGAGGAATAGCCCTTGGCGTCAAGCCGGGCATAGATGAACGGCTTGAACAGCTCAAGCGCCATCTTCTTGGGCAGGCCGCACTGGTGCAGCTTCAGCTCCGGGCCGACCACGATGACCGAGCGGCCGGAATAGTCGACGCGCTTGCCGAGGAGGTTCTGACGGAAGCGGCCCTGCTTGCCCTTCAGCATGTCGGACAAGGATTTCAGCGGGCGCTTGTTGGTGCCGGTGATCACGCGGCCGCGGCGGCCGTTGTCGAACAGCGCGTCGACAGCCTCCTGCAGCATCCGCTTCTCGTTACGGATGATGATGTCCGGCGCCCTAAGCTCGATCAGCCGCTTGAGCCGATTGTTTCGGTTGATCACGCGGCGATAAAGATCATTGAGGTCGGATGTCGCGAAGCGGCCGCCGTCGAGCGGCACCAGTGGGCGCAAATCGGGCGGGATGACCGGGACGACGGTCATGATCATCCATTCCGGCTTGTTGCCGGACTGGACGAAGGCCTCGATCAGCTTCAGCCGCTTGGCGAGCTTTTTCGGCTTCAGCTCCGACTTCGATTCGGCGATCTCCTGGCGCAGACGCACGATCTCGCGCTCGAGGTCGAGCGCCATCAGCATCTCGCGAACCGCCTCCGCGCCAATCATCGCGGTGAACGAATCGGCGCCGTATTGGTCCTGCGCATCGTTGAAGTCGTCTTCCGAGAGGAGCTGCTTCTCCTGAAGCGGCGTGATGCCGGGCTCCACGACGATGTAGTTCTCGAAATAGAGAACCCGTTCGATGTCCTTCAGCGTCATGTCGAGCATGAGGGCGATGCGGGACGGCAGCGACTTCAGGAACCAGATATGGGCGACAGGCGCCGCCAGCTCGATGTGGCCCATGCGGTCGCGCCGCACGCGCGCCAAGGTCACCTCGACGCCGCACTTCTCGCAGATGATCCCCTTATATTTCATGCGCTTATACTTGCCGCACAAGCACTCATAGTCCTTGATCGGGCCGAAGATGCGCGCGCAGAACAGGCCGTCGCGCTCCGGCTTGAAGGTCCGGTAGTTGATCGTCTCAGGCTTCTTGATCTCGCCGTAGGACCAGGACAGGATCTTCTCCGGGCTCGCGAGCGAGATGCGGATCTGATCGAATGTCTGCGCCGCGACCTGCGGGCTGAAAATATTCATGACCTCTTGATTCATGGTCACTCCTTGGCCGTCTGCCATGTCCCCTGATCGGGGGTTCCCCTTGGAAGGAAGGGGCTCCTCGCCGCGTTCACGCCGCGGCACTCATTGACGAATTCGGGTCGCTCGGGGCGCGCCGCCTATTCGGCGGCGTCCCGGCGCTGCAGCTCGGCGATCAGCTGCTGCGGGCGGACATCGGAATCCTGCAGCTCGACGTTGAGGCCGAGCGACCGCATCTCCTTGACAAGCACGTTGAAGCTCTCCGGGATGCCGGCCTCGAAGGTGTCGTCGCCGCGAACGATCGCCTCGTAGACCTTGGTGCGGCCGGCAACGTCGTCCGACTTCACCGTCAGCATCTCCTGCAACGTGTATGCCGCGCCGTAGGCCTCGAGCGCCCAGACCTCCATCTCGCCGAAGCGCTGGCCGCCGAACTGCGCCTTGCCGCCCAGAGGCTGCTGGGTGACGAGCGAATACGGCCCGATGGAGCGGGCGTGGATCTTGTCGTCGACGAGGTGGTGGAGCTTCAGCATATAGATGTAGCCCACCGTCACCATGCGATCGAAGCCTTCGCCGGTGCGCCCGTCATAAAGCCGCGACTGCCCGGAGGTGGCGAGGCCGGCCTTTTTCAGCAGCTCGACGATGTTCTCCTCCTTGGCGCCGGCGAAGACCGGCGTGGCGATTGGCACGCCGCTTTTCAGCTGCTCGCCGAGGCGCACCACCGACTCGTCGTCGAAATCCGCCACGACCTCGTTCTTGGCGTTGTCGCCATAGAGGTCGTGCAGGAGAGCGCGCAGCTCTTGCGTCTGGCCCGACTTGCGGTAGCCCTCGACGAGCTTGCCGACCTTCATGCCGAGGCCGGCGCAAGCCCAGCCGAGATGCGTCTCCAGGATCTGGCCGACATTCATGCGGCTCGGCACGCCGAGCGGGTTGAGCACGATGTCGACATGCGTGCCGTCCTCCAGGAACGGCATGTCCTCGATCGGCACGATCTTGGACACGACGCCCTTGTTGCCGTGACGGCCCGCCATCTTGTCGCCGGGCTGGATCTTGCGCTTCACCG
>JACCSN010000675.1 GCA_013812985.1 Hyphomicrobiales bacterium
AGGCCGGGCCGCTCTCGCCGCCGGCATGGCGGATCACCTCGCGGCCCAGTGCGTGGGCCAGCATCTGCATCCAGAAGCGGCTTCGCGCTCCGCCGCCGACGACGGCGACCGGGCCGAGCCGGACGCCAGCCGATCGGAGCAATCCCTGGGCCTCAGCCAAGGACAACGCCACGCCCTCCAGGGTGGCCTGGACGAGCTCGACCGGCTCGGTCGCCGGGTCGAGGCCGAAGAAGACGCCGCGGGCGAACGGATCGTTGTGCGGCGTGCGTTCCCCTGACAAATAGGGGAGGAAGATGAGCCGCGACGGGCCGGCATAGGCGGCTTCCGCGCGGGCGAGCAGGATCTCGATGTCGGGCTCGCCGAGGAGCCGCGCCGTCCATTGCAGGCAGCTCGCCCCGTTCAGCATGGCCGCCATCCGGAACCAGCGGCCGGGGAGCGCATGCGCGAAGGCGTGGAGGCCGCTGTCCGGGCGCGGTCGGTATCGATCGTCGGTGACGAAGAACTGCGCGGACGTGCCGAGCGAGATGAAGGCGTCGCCGTCCTCGACCGCGCCGATGCCGACGCCGGCGCCGGCGGCGTCCCCTGCCCCGCCGGCGATCACGACCGGCCCGCCGATGCCCCATTGGGCGGTGAGAGCAGGCGCCAGTTCGCCGGTCGGCTCGCTCCCCTCCGCAAGCCTGGGCATCGCCTCGCGGCTCAGCCCCGTTGCGGCCAGAATCGGCTCCGACCAGTCGCGCGCCGCTTCATCGAGCCAGAGCGTGCCGGCGGCGTCGCACATGTCGGTGGCGGCGTCGCCGGAGAGGCGCAGCCTGAGATAGTCCTTGGGGGACAGCACTTTCCAGATGCGCGCATAGCTTTCGGGCTCGTTCCGCTTCAGCCACAAGAGCTTTGGCGCGGTGAAGCCCGGCATGGCCGCCACGCCGGCGATCCGGGCGAGATCGAGGACAGAGGCCTCGAGCTCCGAGCATTCAGCTTGGGCCCGAGCGTCGTTCCACAGAATGGCGGCGCGGATAGCCTGGCCGGAACGGTCCACCAGGACCGCGCCATGCATCTGGCCGGAGAGCCCAAGCGCCTTGACTTCGCGAAAAGCGACCGGCCGCGCGGCGCGGAGCTCGGCCAGAGCGCCGACGAGCGCGTCCCACCAATCCCGCGGGTCCTGCTCCCACCAACCAGGCCGCGGGGATGAGATGCCGAGCGGGATCTCGGCCTGCGCCAGGATAGCCTGGTCGCCATCGACCAGGACCGCTTTTAGAGCCGAGGTGCCGAGATCGATGCCGAGAAATGTCATGGCGTCTGTTTCAGCACGCCGACGGCCTTATGTCAGGGCCGGCAGCGACGGCTTTGAACAGTCGCTGCGAGGTCACCCCATTGGAACCGATTGGAATCTACGCGCTTGCGGGCATATACAAAAAGGCGGCCCCGAAGAGCCGCCCGAGCCGCCCTCGGGCAGCTAAACTGTTGTTGAAAGGCCCTTCCAGATCAAGCCATGTAGGGCAAGGCCAGAACCACTGTCGAAAGCGAGGTCAATCCGCAAAATGCAATCAGGCGAACTATGAAGTAGCGTGCCATCGTCGATCCCCGTCTCGAAACCGTATCTGGCATCCACAACGGGCTTCGAGAGAAAAAGTTTCAGGCGAGCCGGTAAAATCCTAAATGGCGGCGGGCATGGTTGCATTTCGGATACAGAATGCGCCGCGGCCTCGCCCGGGGCGGGACAGGCCCGGCGTCCGCCCGGGTCCTTATTCGGGCCGGTGACAAACCGCTTCGATGTTGTGGCCGTCGGGATCGATTACGAAGGCACCGTAATAGTTCGGGTGGTACTCGGCCCGGACGCCGGGGGCGCCGTTATCGGTTCCGCCCGCCGCCAAGGCTGCCTGGTGGAAGGCGCGGACGGCGGCGCGGCTTTCCGCGACAAAGGCGACGTGGATGCGCGGCGCGGTCTTCTCGCCGCCTTGCACCCAGAAGGACGGCTTGCCGTCGCGGCCGAATCCGGCGCCCTGGTAGCCGCCGCTCTCTTCCGCCTTGACCTGCATGACGACGGAGAACCCGAGCAGGGCGAGAGCTTCCTGGTAGAAGCTCAGAGCCTCGTCGTAGCGCGAGACCGTCAGGCCCATGTGGTCGATGACGTTCATCGGTGTTCATCTCCCGTCGAAGTGGACGGCAGTTATAGCCGGGTTCAGGTCGGAAGGGGATGGCGCCCAAGACCGCTTGGCCGGGATGATTGATTGATAGCGCTCGATATCGGGCGACGGACGCGCTCCGCCGC
>JACCSN010000013.1 GCA_013812985.1 Hyphomicrobiales bacterium
GGCGTAGCCCGGCTTCCTGATCCGCCGCCGCGGATCGGGAGTTTGGTAGGCTACGCCGGAATGGTATTCGCAATAGGGGACTCCATCGAGCGAGTCGTTCCCGCAGAAATGGAAATCGTGCTGGCCGGGATCGCCGATCGGCCACTTGCAGGTGCGCTCGGTCAGCATCTCGATGGTGAGCCGCTTGGCGATCGGGACGACGACGTTGCGCCGCTGCAGCGGCGCGGGCTCGACAAAGGCTTCCACGTTGGTCTGCAGGGCGAGGCTGCCAAGCGTGACGGGCTGGCGAGCGCGGCGCGCGGCCTGCTGCGGCGGCTGTTCCGCCCGACGCTGGCGCTTGATCGTCGTGGTCGGCTGCCCGCGCCCGGAAAGGCCGAGGCGGTGAACCTTGCCGATCACGGCGTTGCGTGTGACGCCGCCCAGCTCGGCGGCGATCTGGCTGGCGCTCAGCCCTTCCTGCCATAGCCTCTTCAGTGTCTCCACGCGCTCGTCGGTCCAGGACATCTCGTTCTCCTCGGCAATTTCATCCGCCGCTTCTCGAGCCGAATCTCCCTGTCCACGAACGCTGTTGCGCTCGCGCCAACGCAAAACCTTGATGGAAAATCGGCTCTTGGCACCGCATCTCGTGCCTGACCCGCACAAAACTACTCTTCGACTGACTCAGCGACAAGAGTCGGTAAATCTTTTCCCGGTGTTTCTCGCCGGAATGCCGAAAAGTGAGTCGCGAATGTCACAGTCGCCGTCTTGCGCGCCCGGAATTGCGCGATTCGGGCCAGCCGTGATATGGCTCGGGTCCTGGCCGCCGCTCCCGCGCGGCTTTTGCTTTTTCGCGAAACGGCTTGCCGCGATGCCCCCTCAGACCCGCACGGAATCCCCGCTCTTCCCCACCTACGCCCGGGCCGATCTCGCTTTCGAGCGCGGCGAGGGGGCGTGGCTGATGGCGGCCGATGGCTCGCGATATCTCGACTTCATGGGCGGAATCGCGGTGAACGTGCTCGGCCACGCCCACCCGCATCTCGTGGCCGCCCTGCAGGCCCAGGCGGAGAAACTCTGGCACGTCTCCAACACCTTCGAGATCCCCGGCCAGCGCGAGCTCGGGCGCCGCCTTGTCGCGGCGACCTTCGCCGATCGCGTCTTCTTCACCAATTCCGGCGCCGAGGCGATCGAAGCCTCGATCAAGACGGCGCGGCGCCACCATTTCGTCGGCGGCGCGCCGGAGCGCTTCCGCATCATCACCTTCGAGGGCGCCTTTCACGGCCGCACGCTGGCCGCCATCGCCGCCGGCGGCCAGGCCAAGTATCTGGAAGGCTTCGGGCCGAAGGTGGAGGGCTTCGACCAGGTCCCGTTCGGCGACCGCAAGGCGCTCGAGGCGGCGATCGGGCCGGAAACCGCGGCCATCCTGATCGAGCCGATCCAGGGCGAGGGCGGGGTGCGCCCGGTCCCGCCGGAGGAGCTGCGCTATCTCAGGGACCTTTGCGACGAGCGCGGGCTGCTCCTGATGCTGGACGAGATCCAGACCGGGATGGGCCGCACCGGCCGCCTCTTCGCCCATGAATGGGCCGGGATGACGCCGGACATCATGGCGATCGCCAAGGGGCTCGGCGGCGGCTTCCCGCTGGGCGCCTGCCTCGCCACGAGCGAGGCCGCTTCCGGCATGACGGCGGGCACGCACGGCACGACGTTCGGCGGCAATCCGCTGGCCATGGCAGTCGGCAACGCGGTTCTCGACGTGGTGCTGGCCGACGGCTTTCTCGATCATGTCCGGCAGGTCGGCCTCAAGCTGAAGCAGAAGCTCGCCGGGGTGGTGGATGCCCACCCCGACATCGTCGAGGGCCTGCGCGGCGAGGGGCTGATGCTCGGCCTGAAATGCCGGATTTCCAACGCCGAGGTCGCGGCCGCCGCCCGCGCCGAGGGCCTCCTGCTGGTCCCGGCCGGCGAGAACGTTGTGCGCCTGCTGCCTCCCCTGATCATCGGCGAGGCCGAAGTGGACGAGGCCATGCGCCGTCTGGATGCCGCTCTGGCGGCGCTGACGACCCGGGCCGCGGCGGAGTAGCGGCGCCCGGATGAACGGCCCCCGGCATTTCCTGGATCTGTCAGACATCCCCGGCGATACGCTGCGCGGGATCATAGACGACAGCCGCCGGATGAAGGCCGGCGGCAAAGACTTGCCTCGGGCAAGCCGGCCGCTGGAAGGCCGGGTGCTGGCCATGATCTTCGACCGGCCCTCCACCCGCACCCGCGTCTCCTTCGACGTGGCGATGCGCCAGCTCGGCGGTGAAACCATCGTCCTAAGCGGCGGCGAGATGCAGCTCGGCCGCGGCGAGACGATCGCCGACACGGCGCGCGTGCTGTCCCGCTACGTCGACGCGATCATGATCCGCACCCTCGAGCATGAGGCGCTCCTGGAGCTCGCCGGCCATGCAACCGTGCCGGTCATCAACGGCCTGACGCGGCACTCGCATCCCTGCCAGGTCATGGCCGATCTCATGACGTTCGAGGAGCATCGCGGCCCGATCGCCGGACGCAAGGTCGCCTGGACGGGCGACGCCAATAACGTGCTCGCCTCGTGGGTGCATGCCGCCGAGCGCTTCGCCTTTCGGCTCGACGTGGCGTCGCCGCCGGAGCTTGGCGCCCCCGATGCGTTGCGGGACTGGGCGGCGCGGCATTCGGCTGCTGTGCGGTTCCTCACCGACCCGGAGGAAGCCGCCGCCGGCGCGGATTGCGTCGTAACCGACACCTGGGTGTCGATGGGGGATCAGGAGGGCGAGAGCCGACACAACCTCCTGCAACCCTATCAGGTCAATTCACGGCTTTTGGAAAAGGCGAAGCCCGACACCATATTCATGCATTGCCTGCCGGCCCATCGGGGCGAGGAAGTGACAGCGGACATCATCGACGGGCCGCGATCGGTCGTCTTCGATGAAGCCGAGAATCGGCTGCATGCCCAGAAGGGCGTTCTGGCCTGGTGTCTCGGAGTTGGAGCATGATGGCTACAGACGAAATCGCCGGTTTCGCGGCCGAGCAGCCCGGAAGCGACGACCGCGCGCTGCCCTTTCAGGTCGAGGGCCTGGACGTGCGCGGCCGCGTCGTAACGCTCGGGCCCTCGCTCGACGCGATCCTGCAGCGGCACGATTTCCCGGCCCCCGTGAAACGACTGGTCGGCGAGGCGGCCGTGCTCGCCTCCCTGCTCGCCACCTCGCTCAAGGATGTCGGCCGCTTCATCCTGCAGACGCAGACCGACGGCCCGGTCTCCATGATCGTGGTGGATGTTCGCACGCCCGGGCAGATCCGCGCGACCGCCACATTCAACGAGACCGCCCTCACCGAGGCCGCCGCCGAAGGGCGCGTCGATCCGGCCGCCCTCCTGGGCCGCGGCACGCTCGCCATGACGGTCGAGCAAGGCCATACGCAGCAACGCTACCAGGGCTACGTGCCGCTTCAGGACGAAAGCCTGGAGGCGGCGGCGCATACCTATTTCCGTCAGTCGGAGCAGATACCGACCCGCATCCGGCTCGCGGTCGCGGAGATGTATGACCGCGACGAGCAGGGCGCCGCGCGGCGCACATGGCGCGCCGGCGGCATCATCGGCCAGTTCCTGCCGGTCTCGGAGGATCGGATCCGGCAGCGCGATCTCCCGGCCGGCGACATGCCCGAGGGGCGGGAACGGTCGCCGGAGCCGGAGGACGACGACGCCTGGGTCGAGGCGCAGGCACTGATCGATACGGTCGAGGACCACGAGCTGACCGATCCGGCGATCGCCGCCGAGCGGCTGCTCTACCGGCTCTTCCATGAGCGCGGCGTCAGGGTGTTCGAGCCGATATCGCTGGAGGAGAACTGCTCGTGCTCGCGGGAGCGGATCGATCAGGTCCTTCGGCAGCTGAGCCCCGTCGAGATCGACGAGGCGTCGGCTGGCGGCTCCATCGAGGTGCGCTGCGAGTTCTGCGGCACGCATTACCGCTTCGACCCGGCGGATTTTCCGCCGGAGCGCGACGGCTAAGCCCAAACTCCCAGCGTCAGTTCAGGACGGGCTTCGCCCCCGGCAGGTCGAGCGAGAAGGCGGGTATGGCGACCGTGAAGATCGCGCCGTCATTGTCGATCGCCTGGTAGGTGCCGACCATGACGCCCGACGGCGTCGGGAGCGGGCAGCCGCTTGTATAGCTGAAGGACGAGCCCGGCCCGATGACCGGCTGTTCGCCGACAACGCCGATGCCGCGGACGTCCTCGCGCCGGCCGTTGGCGTCGGTGATCACCCAATGACGTGCGAGAATTTGCACAGGCGCGGCGCCGCTATTCTCGATCTCGACGGTGTAGGCCCAGAAGAACCGGCGCTCGGCGGGCTCGGACCGATCCTCGAGGTAACGCGGCTGGACGACGACACGGATGCCGTTGGTGGTTTGAGAATACATGGCGCAATTCGACGAGGGTGGTTGTCCCGTTTTTATGCCCGCGTACGCGAAACGCAAGCCGATGGGCGCTTTTTGGAGCCTGCGCCTGACTTTCCATGCGCCCGCGGAAAGCAGGGCATGGCGGGCAAGCGCCCGACCCGCAACGAAAAAGCCCGGCGGGGGAGCCGGGCTTCATCAATTCATCTGGATCGAAAGCGGATCAGGCGGCTTTCGCCTGGCTCAGAGCGCGGTCGAAAAGGACCTTCGCCGGCTTCGTCACTTCCGCGCCGACACGCGTCAGCGTGGGCTGAACGTCCTTGGAATAATCGACGAAAGCCTCAAACCGCTCACGAGCGAACGAGGTCTGGAGCTGGAACGCGTCGGCGACGGAATTGACCGCCAGGAGCTGACGGAAGAAGTCGAACGTCGCGTCGGCATTCGCCTTCGCCAGATCGAGCGTCTTGAACTGGACCTCGCGAACGGTCTCGCGAGCAGTCCCCATGGACTCTTCCATGACGCCGGTCGCCTCTTCAGTGGCGGCCTTCATGCGGCCATAGGCTTCGCGGGTCTGGTTGACCCCCTGCTCGCTGAACGAGCGGACCATCTCGGGGACCTCGAACTTCGGATAGTCGAAAGCCGCGTCAGCCATGTCCTTGGCCGCGGACGCCGTGTCCTGCATCGCTGCCTTCGTGGCGCCGGTCGCCGCATTGGCGGCTTTGTTCAGGGTCTCAACCGCGGACTTTCCAGTGCGCTGAGACTTCATGTCGGTATTTGCCATCGGTGTTTTCCTCGTCTGACCTAAACTCTAACCGCGATATATGCGCGCAGCTTGTGCATTGCAACATAATTTTGCAGCGCACAACAGAATTCCTGCCTGCGGGTTAACCAAGGCCGGCAAAACGTCGTGCCCGGCCCTCAGTGGGGCTGCCCCGCTCTCCTCATCTCTGCCATAACCGTTCGTTAACCAAACCCCAATGCGGGGTGGCGGGTGGGCACATGGTTCCCTGGCGGGACTGCATTCTGTCTTTCAGCGCCCTGCCCGAGGTGGGGAGCCTCCTGCTGTCGACCATTCCGGGATGGGTCTGGTCGCGCGACGGCGCACGCCTGCTTTGGGCCAATCCCGCCGGCGCGGCGCTCCTCGGCGCAAGCCGGTTCAGCGCGTTGTCGGCGCGGCAATGGCCATCGAACCATCCGCTCCGCCGCGAATTGCAAGGCCTCCACCATGGAGGGCCCGAGGCTGGCGTGCTGGCCAGGCTGCGGATCGCCACGGACGCGCGCGCCCTGCCGATAGCCTGCCGCTGCCGCCATGTCCGCGCCGGCGGCGAGCGCGGCATCTTCGCCGTGGCCGTCGAGCCCGTGGCGAGCCTCCAGCCCTTGCCGGCACTCGCCGCCTTCTTCTCGGACGCGGATGCACGCGCGGTCATCGCAGATGAAACGGGAGCGGTTGTTGCCAGTTCGGAGCCGGATGCGGCGGCTCCGAGCCTCTCAGGCGCGCCATGGGTTGAGCTTGCCGAAGCAGGAAGAAAGCTCCGGCTTCATCTCCTCGCGCCCCAAGCTGCGCCGGCTCCGGAAGAAGCCTTGCCTTCCGAGCCGGCCTCTCCGCCCCTGGACGATGCCGGCCTTGTCATACCATGGCGAGACCCGCGCCTCCCTGAAGCGGGAACGGAGGAGGAGCGCTCGCTGAACCAGCCGGCCGAGACGTTTCCTCCCCTTCGGCGCGCGAACGAAGACGCCTTTAACGCTTCCGAAGCGGCTGAGCCAGCACTCGGCGCCGACGAGTTTGAACCCACTGCCCAGCCGACAACGCCCGCCGAGACAGGCGTCGCGGCGAGCATAGCGCAACCGCCCGCTCCGGCGCTTGACGAGGCTTCCGCGCCTCCCCTTTCCGAGCCGCCGCGACGCTCGGTCATGGCCGGTCGCGTGCCGCGGGAATTGTCGCGGCGGCCGGTGCGCTTCCTGTGGCAGACCGACGCCGCCGACCGATTCCTCTTTCTCTCGCCGGGCCTGGCGCAAGTCGTCGGCCGCAATGCGGAAATCGTTGGCGAGCGCTGGCAGGACGCCGCGTTCCGGCTGCGGCTTGACCCCAGCCAGCGGATCGGGCGGGCGCTCGCCCAGCGGGACACCTGGAGCGGGCAGACGGCTTGGTGGCCGGTCGAAGGCTCGAATGTGCGCGTGCCGGCCGAACTGACCGCGCTGCCGATTTTTGGAGCCGACCATTCCTTCCAGGGCTTTCGCGGCTTCGGCGTGCTGAAGCCCGCGGAAGCGCTGATGCCGGCCGCGTTCGACATCCGCTTCGGCGCGGCCGAGCAGGCCGAAGCCGCGCCGGCCGTGCAGCAGCCGCCTTACGAGGAATCGCTCTCCACGACGTCAGCCAATGTCGTGCCGATCCGCGCCGATCTGGACCGCACAGCGGAGAATGCCCGGCTGACGCCGCAGGAGCGGAACGCGTTCGAGGAAATCGCCGTCGCTCTTCGCGAGCGCGTCGAAGCCGTGGAACCGGGGATGCGCGGCTTTGACCCGGCTGCGCATCCGCACCATGACGTTGAGCCCTCGGCGGCCCCGCCGGAGGCGGAGGCAAGCACTACCGAACCCGACGGAATCGATGCGAGAAACGGGGTCGAGCTTCCGCGTGCGGATGGGCAGCCGGGCGAGCCGGCTGACGCCGCGGCGGCTCGGCCCGAACCCCCACCCGCGTCAACATCAGCGCCAGTTGCGGCGGATCAGCCGGAAGCCGCCGCCCAGGAAGCGATTGAACCCGCTGCGGATGAGCCCCCCTCGCCGGCTGCGGAAGCGCCGCCCGAAACCGTCGGTCGCATCGCGCCGCGGAGCGATAGTGGCGCCGAACCCGCCGCTCCCTTGGGCGAGCGCGTGTCGATGCCGGAAGGCGAGGCGCAACGCCGGCTTCGCGAGATGACGGCGATCCTCGACACGGCCACCGACGGCGTCGTGATCGTCGACGCCGAAGGCGTCATCGAGAGCGTCAACGCCAGCGCGGAAGCGCTGTTCGGGCTCGATGCGCATGAAATGCTGCGCGTGGAGTTCGGCGAGCTTTTGACGCCCGAGACGCGCGGCGCCGCTGACGATTACCTCTCCGGGCTGAAGGAGAACGGCGTCGCGAGCCTCCTGAACGAAGGCCGCGAGGTCGCCGCGCGCGCCGGCTCGGGGGCGATTCCGCTGTTCATGACGATGGGGCGCATCTCCGGCGCGGATGGCGGTCGTTTCTGCGCGGTGCTCCGCGACATCACCCACTGGAAGCGCAACGAGGCGGAGCTGGTGGCGGCGCGCCGCGCGGCGGAGGCCGCTTCCGGCCAGAAATCCGAGTTCCTGGCCCGGGTGAGCCACGAGATCCGAACGCCCTTGAACGCCATCATCGGTTTCGCCGAGGTGATGATCGAGGAGCGGTTCGGGCCGGTGGAGAACGAGCGCTACCGGGAATATCTCCGCGATATCCGCGCGTCCGGCGAGCATGTCGTCAGCCTGGTCAACGACCTCCTCGACATCTCCAAGATCGAAGCCGGCAAGCTCGACCTCGATTTCGTCGCCGTGCCGCTGAACGATCTCGTGCGCGAATGCATCGCCCTCATGCAGCCGCAGGCGGGCCGGGCGCATGTCGTGCTGCGCTCCAGCCTGTCACGCGACGTTCCGGGCATCGTGGCCGATCAGCGGACGATCCGGCAGATCGTGCTGAACCTCCTGTCCAATTCGGTGAAGTTCACTGGGCCTGGCGGCCAGGTGATCGCCTCCACGTGCCTTGCCGAAACCGGCGAGGCATACCTGCGCATCCGCGATACCGGGGAGGGCATGTCGGAGGAGGAGCTCGCCCGCGCGCTCGAGCCGTTCCGCCAGATCGCCACCGCGACGCTTTCCGACCGCACCGGCACCGGCCTCGGCCTGCCGCTCACCAAGGCGCTGGTGGAGGCCAACCGCGCGACGCTCGGCATCCGCAGCGCGCGTGGGGAGGGGACGGTGGTGACGATCACCTTCCCGCCGACGCGGGTGCTTTCGGAATAGCCACACGGCAGGGAATCCAGGTTAACACTCATTTGAGCTGAAGGATTTGGAGCAGGAAGTGCGGGCTCCAGCTGGCGGTTTTGCGGCGTGTCTTGACGCTTCCCTTGGCCTTGTTGGCGCGTACGAGGC